>CAZHXE010000006.1:0-24548 GCA_964536005.1 uncultured Candidatus Saccharibacteria bacterium | reverse complement strand
GATCACGCCGCCTGAGGCATCTTTGACGGTGCCCGCCAGGGTGGCGCGGTCGATGCGCGGCTATCCAATCTTTCGTGTCCTCTTCTTTTACCACCTTTACTTGGGGCAAACCAACCAGAAAGTTGATCAACGACGCAACTCCAACTCCTAAGGCAACACCGCCCAATACATCGAGCGGCAAGTGCCCGCCAATGTAGATACGTCCAAAAACCACAATCGTGAGCGTAAAAATCGATAGCAGCTGCCAGTTTTTAGAAAGATAATGATGAGCGAAGGTAGCGATTGTAGCTGCAACGGCCGTATGCCCCGAAGTAAAACCGCTCGAGAAGGGTGCAAAAGTCTCTCGGGCGTGAATGTTGTCTATAAGAGCGCCCGGCCTGCCGCGGGGCACAACCACTTTAATATATCGAGCCAAATAATAGATGCCTACGCCGCCGACTAATAACAGCAGTGCAAGGCGCACACGCTTAAAGTACAAAGCAAGTGCGGCCACAACCGGTATGGTGGCAAAAACCCCATATTGCATGAATGGCCAAACAATCGGAAACAGCCAATCGGGCAAGTTGTTGATGGCTCGAAAAGTCTGTATCTCCCAGTTTGGCACTTCAGCGTTAGACACCATAGTGCTCATAGCAAACAGTAAGATGAACGCAACCGCAGCTACCAGAAGATCAATAGGTCGATGTTCGTTTTTTTGCAGAGAATTCAGTGGCTTTTTTAGCAAAGTCTGAAGGGTTTGGAGGCTAAAAGCATTCACTGCTGCCATATTTGCATAGTACGCCTCACTGGGAAAATATTAAACCCCCATCACGGCTAACGCTCCATTGGCGCGCCGTCATAGTTGTACATTTTGCCTGATTCGAGCGTATCGATGGACTCATACAGTTTGCGTATACCAGCCGCAGATGCCTCAGGCTCAATCGCCGCATCACTACCGCCCATGTCGGTTTTTACCCAGCCAGGATGCACGCTAATAGCTTGTATAGCAGGCTCATTGATGGCAAACGCAGCCACTTCCAGGCAGAGGGCGGCTTTGCTGGCGCTGTAGGGCCAATATTGCGCGCTGTACGAATCGAGCAAGGCAAAGGTGCCCATACGCGATGATATGGCGATCATGCATGGTTTGTCGGCCCGCTTCATGGCTGGCGTTAGGTGAAGGGCCATCATCATTGGCGCGATTGTATTAATTGCAAACAGTTCTGCCAGCGAGGCTGCGTCTACTTTTGGGTTATAGTTTTCATCCTCGGCGGCGATGCCCGCGTTGTTGATGAGCAAGTCTACGCTCACATTGTCTGTGTCCAACTGCGCGGCGAATTCTTTGATGGCCGCTTCATCAGAAACATCGAGCTTGACGACCGTTATGTTGTCGTAGAGTTCATCTTTGGGGAATTCGCTTCGGCAGAGGGCGTATACTTTATTGTCGGTCGAGAAGTTCTTGGCGAGCGCAAGGCCAATGCCTCGGTTGGCTCCGGTGATTAGGATTGTTTTCATAGAGGTATCATAGCAAACAGTGAGCAAAGATACTTTTCAAATGGTTTTTATATTCAGAAGACTTTACTCAATCTTTAACGATTCAAAAACAGTTAATAAGTCTCCATCTTGCAGTACATTTTCATCATGAAATCCTGTATCAAATTTGTATAGTAAATTGTTTGCAGAAATAAGAATCAGCGTCGAGTAGCTATTTGGTTTTGTGCCATCGTCAGATGTAGTTTCAAACTGCATTGCTTCATGACCGTCATACATAAAATTCTTTTCGCTTGTGGTGCTGAGCTTTATGCTTTCATCTTCGGTTTGAGTACGCTGTATATTGGTTTTGTATGAATCGATGGCCTGTTCTAGGGTTTCATGGGTAACATGTATTGAATATTGTATTTCTTTAGAACCATTCAGAAATGGCCTAAATCCCAAATAAAACATACTCTTATCAGTCGCCGCCGAACTCTCTGCGATCATATTCTCGTCGCTTTCGCCCAACTCCCAATCGGCAGGGTGAGATATAGCAAATTTATACTTATCGTTTTTATATACTTTCCAGTTTCCGGGTACAGTAGTGCTGGCTTCATACGCTTCAAGCTGCTCGCTCTGATTGTTCGTCGATGTTGTGGTTTTTTGGGTATTTTCGTTTGATTTTTGGTCAATCACATACCAGCCACCAACTCCGAGCAGGGCGAATATGGCAATTACCAGTGTGATCTCAACTACACTAAATCCGTTTTGATTTTGTTTCATACGTTTAAGTTTAGCATTGCGATATGTTCACCGGGAAGCAGTTCTGAGAACATTTTGGATAGCTCTTGAGCAGAAAATTGCAAAGCCCAGCCCCATGCCTCTTCATAAAGCTTTGATCTCTGCGATTCGATCTTCACTTGCTGGTCTGCAAACTGCTTGCCGTACAAAGTGCACCAAATGTCATACAGCACCAGATCGATCTGCTTGTGCAAGCCGAGCGAGAGGTCGTCGGTCGCGACTGGAAGCTTAAGCATATAGTCGCTACTAATGCGGTGCAGCAGCTCGTGTATCAACGAAGCTTTCTTGGTATCTGCGTCGTAGCTAGCGCGTAGCTTAAGCGGATGTGACTGGCTTATTCCTTCAAAGACTGTTGCGTTAGTGGCAGTTTCCTTAAAATCCAAACCGGTTGCATTCTCTATGGCCAAAATGATATCCGCGCCTTGCTCTAACCAGATATTGTCATATTCTTTTGAGGCTTTAGTAAACTCAGCTGATTCTGGAATAAATGCAATGGCCAACATGGTTTAGGCGAGCCGTTCTTTGAGAGCGTTGGTCAACATGTTTCTATCTGCCTCGGGCATCGGACTATTGTCATATGTTCCAGGCAGGTCGGGTAAAACCAAAGACTTTCCCCAAGAATCAGTTTTATTCCGGCCCATAATATGAACATGAAACGACGGCGTGCGCCCCGGCAACAAACCCCAATTGCCATTGGCCTGGATATTAAACCAAGGCGAAAGGTTGCATGCCTCGGCAATTTTGCAAACTTGCGCTGCGAGCTTAAAAGCATCTGCGGTTAGTTCCGAGTCTTCCCAGGCACTCGCCACATGACGCTTGGGTGAAATGACGATGTGCATGCCCTCGCTATAGGTAATGTTTGGGTTGTAGGGCGTACTAACTATAAATGTGTCGTTTTCCCAGAGGGTGTAGTAGTCCATGGTTGGAGTATAGCAAATTGGGAGTTATCACTGGGCGTCTATATTGCACGATTTTTTACAGATGCACACAAATTGAGTTATATAATTTGAACTAATGGACAATAAAGAGCGGCATCTGAACGCCGTCGAAGCAGTAGAACCTTCTTTTGAGGACGAAAAATCTGAGCTCGAGCAGCTAGAATTTTTAGTTCGCAGACACATGCAGCTAGCTGTTGAAATGAGCAGTCCAGCTGAACGCAGAGCACGTATCGGCGACATATATACAATCGCTGCTCGCACAGGGCTGAGTACAGAAGCGCTTAATGCTTGGTATGTGGATGCACTTAGTCAGATGGAGCGCCCTAGGGGGTTCTCTGATAAAATCGAGTATGCCACTTCGGCTGTAAGCGGAGATCTAGCTCAAATCTGGCCGCCTGCACCAGATGATATTGCGGAATTAGGGCATCAGGCTTTACGGCATGCGATTCGGGCTATCAATAGTGTTGATTCTGAGCGTTAGTAATTTTGAGGTACGCCAAGACGGGTAGCGGCCTACGGCCTTCTCCGCTTCGCTCCGCCGAACCCGCGGGGCTTCTACGCTGTTAGATTTTGTTAAATAACATCAGCGTCGCTACAATGAATTAATATTATGAATAGCAATAAGCAAAAGATGATCTCACCGGAAGAATCAGTCTTAAAGGCTATTGAAGTTGCTGATGAGGCGCTAGAGGCCGGTGAAATGCCTATCGGTGCAGCCGTATACTCTGGAAATAAGCTCATAGCTACTGCATTTACTAAAGAAATGTTATTAAAGCGGCGTATTGTGCATGCAGATCTATTAGCAATGTTAGAGGCGGATAAGATTATTGGATTTGATAAATCATATCAACCCCTCACCCTTGCAGTGAATCTAGAACCTTGCGCTATGTGTCTAGGTGCTGCGATCACGCTTGGTATACAGAACGTCTACTATGCTCTCGAGTCACCCAATGACGGTGCTCATAAACTTATTGAATCTTGGGATCCACCACAGATGCAAGACTATTTTAAAGCACCCGACGTTATTAAAGGTGGTTTTCATCGTCAGCAAGCGATTGATCAATTCGCTTGGTATGCAGAAGGTGATGGGCCGGCGGGTATGCGTGAGTGGGCGCGGTCACTGGCGGTTCAGTAGTAATACCCGTATACAACAATAAAGCTTGTTCTTGGCGTCCTGATGCCCTGTCTCTAGTACGCCGAGAGAGATAAACGCACGATGATAGACTAGCCTGCGGCAGGCTATTCCATCATCTGCTAGATTCTGTACAAATCTGGCGATTTGACAGAATTCTGAACCCCCGAGCGGGGCTTCTCACCCTCATCGGAAGACCATGAAAAAAACCAGACAAATGCCTGGTTTTTTTATGGTACAGCATTGTTGCACAGGTTAGAACCATTCTACTTGGTCAAAACGGCGTATTTGATGCGCAGTCTACCTTTTGACAATTCTTTGCATTCAATAAGTTCTAGTGGCAAATCAAATTCATCCGGGCTAATAAATGGTCGCCCTTTACCAATAATATATGGTGTTAATGTTAGCCAAATCTCGTTAATAAGACCCTGTTTTATGAATGACGTATTAAGTTTGCCGCCACCGATTAGGAGTGCTTCTTCAATGTTTTTTGATTCTAAATAAGATAACGCTTCTTCAGGACTTTGCGTAACTTTATATTCTGCGCCAGCAACGAAGTCTTTATTTTGAGTAATTATGACTTTATGACCTGTCTCAACATTATCGAAATTATAATTCTCATATAGTTTTTGTACGAGTTCGTATGTCTTACGGCCCATTACGATATTATTGAAGTTTTTTGCATCGACTAAAAACTCATCCCAGCCCTCAGACGGCAACCAGTCTTCTTCGCCATTTTCTCTGGCAATAAGCCCGTTAGGTGATATTGCCATTGCAAGTATTACTTTCATGGCTACATCATAACAAAGAAAAGAATCCTAAGTTAAAAAGGAGTCTAAGCATAAGCGACTTGGTACACCGAGAGGGATAGCGGCCTTACGGTCTTCTCCGCCTGGCTCTGCCAGGCTACGCCGAACCCCGCGGGGGTCCTCACACTCACTCCCGAGAGGGATAAACGCACGATGATAGACTAGCCTGCGACAGGCTATTCCATCATCTGCTAGATTCTGTACAAATCTGGCGATTTGACAGAATTCTGAACCCCCGAGCGGCGGTTCTCACCCTCATCGGAACAACCATGTAAAAACCCCGCCATTGCTGACGGGGATTTTACATGGTACACCGAGAGGGATTCGAACCCCCGACCTTCTGGTCCGAAGCCAGACGCTCTATCCAGCTGAGCTATCGGTGCATGCAATGGGTTGCGGCCAAAAGCGCCGCTAAAACTTCTCAATCCTAACACATTTTATTACTTCTGACTACTGTTTCTGTGGTATGGTAAGGCTATGAAAATACTCGATGGCCGGGAACTGGCCGGCTATATTAAAGAACGTCAGGCCAAGCAAGTGCGCTCATTGCGCCAGGGACATGGCATTTTTCCTAAGCTCGCTATAGTTAAGACCGTTAACGACCCGGTGATAGAAACCTATGTGCATCTAAAGCAGCGCTACGGCGCCGACATTCAAGCTGAGGTGGCTGTGCACCACGTGAGTATGGACGAGCTGCCTGCAACCATACAGTCGCTCAACGCCGATGATGCTGTGCACGGAATTATCATGCAATTGCCGCTGGCCGACCAAACGCAAACCGAAGTAATCCTCAACCAGATCGACAAATTTAAAGATGTAGACGGCCTGTGCACCGATGCAGTCTTTGACCCAGCCACGCCCATGGCGATTATCTGGCTGCTGAATGGCTACAATGTGGAACTTGCAGGCAAAAAGATTGTGCTACTGGGCAAGGGCAGGCTGGTGGGCGCGCCACTCGAGGCTATGTTGCGTAGCAGCGGCTATGATGTAACCGCTTACGACGATACCGCCGAGGACATTCATGCCAAAATACGCGATGCAGACATACTGGTAACCGCAACCGGCCAGCCAAGCTTGGTGCGTTCAGAAGATTTGCGGCCAGGCGTGGTGGCAATAGATGCCGGGGTAGCGATAGAAAGCGGCCGCGCAGTGGGCGACTTTGCCGACGACGTGTATGAGCGCGAAGATATAACCATTACACCGCGCAGAGGTGGCGTGGGCCCGCTTACGGTCTGCGCACTCTTCGACAACCTAATCCGCTCTGCGCAAACTCGCATACCAACCGAAGAAGAATAGTTATAACAGAATTATAATTGCCTAGGCGTCTTTACCCAGCTGCTTGAGCTTGTCTTTAACCACCTCAAACACTTGGCGAGGTGTCATTTCGGCCTTGACGATGTATGAATCCACGTTGAGTGTGTCCAGAATATCTGGCGCCTCTTGCTTGCCCATATTGGTGAGGATGATAACCGGCAGGTCTTTGCCCCAATCGGTTTTGCGCATGCGCTTTAGTACTTCATCGCCGTTCATCTCTGGCATCATGAGGTCGAGCAGTACCAGGTCGGGCTTGATCTGCTCCAGCATTTGCAGGCCAAACATGCCGTTTTCGGCCACGCCAACGCTCAGGCCTTCTGTTTCGAACTTAATTCGGTACATGTTGGCAATTGCCACGTCGTCTTCGATGATTGCGATTTTAGCTTTAGTCATATATGTGATAACTATACCAAACTTATGAATATGGGATAGCTATTTTATGTGCTTTTTTAATTCCCAAACTTTGTCCATCATTTGGTTGATGTCCATGCCCGTGGCATTAAACGGCTGGCCACGCACAATGACAAACGCTTTATAAAAGCCAGGCTTGCGCCGCTCAATGTAAAAGGGCAGCACCGGCAGGCCAGTGGTGTTGGCAATAACCGCAGCACCAGTTTTGGGCGGTTCGGTGGAACGCACCTTGCCCTGTGGGAAGATGAGGATAGACGACGTTTGCGCGTAATGCAACGCCCCCTCAATGCCATAATGCGCATTGCCATGCGGCTTTGAAGGGAAGCAGCCGATGAGCCGCAGCAGCGGGCCGTAAGGGGTGCCGTAGAGGAAGCGGTTTTTGGTTATGGTATGGATGGGGAGGAGGTGAGTGAACTCCTCCGGCTTTAAAGTGGATATTATCAAAAAAGGATCTAAGGCATAGATGTGGTTGCTGATTATTAAATGCCTTGAAGCTAATACAGACTGCAGTAATATTTTTTTTGGCCTTAGGCAAGCTGAAAACACTTTATATAAGTAAAATGCTACAATCTGACTGATTTTTCTTATCACTCAATATCCTTATGGAAAAACATCAGTTTTGAGCATACATTACTTAAATTTTCTTTAAACATGGTTTTATTGTACAATATTTATTAAAATCAATAGCATTATATGCTAGCGATGAAATCGAGGCAAACATGACTTCCATCAAAGTA
This sequence comes from uncultured Candidatus Saccharibacteria bacterium, assembly GCA_964536005.1. Taxonomy (GTDB): domain Bacteria; phylum Patescibacteriota; class Saccharimonadia; order Saccharimonadales; family JBPEXE01; genus CAZHXE01. The sequence continues at coordinate 16,957 of CAZHXE010000006.1, read as the reverse complement.
CGTGCCGCGAAGCTTACGGATCTTGAAGGCCTAATTCAATTAGAGTTAGAGAGATATGGCAGCTTCCATAAAGAATTAGGTACAAGGCACGAAGACTTAACGGATAGATTCACTCAAAGAATAAATAACTTAAGTGAATTTTATCTTGTTGCGACCGACCAACGTGAGAGAATAGTTGGCTCTATGTCAGGCCTTCCTACGAATCATTCGCCTATCGATTTTGTTTCGTGGGAGCAAACCACATGTGAAGGTACGTGCAAAAGTTATGATCACTCTCCAAAAAAAGACAATTTATATATTGTTAACCTAGATATCCTTGAAAGCTATTCTAAGAGTGGTGCGCAATTTGCTTTGATGAATGCCATGGCTGTAAAGGTGTTACGATACGGCTATAAACAAGTGTTCTTCGAAAGTCGTCTACCTGGATTAAGAAATTGGATAAAAAAGACCGTAGGTATGAAGCAGTGGAGCAAACTGTCTAAAATTGAAAAATTGCAGTGCGTGAATGAATACATTTCTTCTAATGGAGAAGATGGGAGGCCGCTCGATCAGTTAGTTTCTTTCTTTACTGTAAATGGGTTCAAAGCGACCAGGGTTGTTGAGAATGCGTTTAACGATCCAGAATCACTCAATTACGGGGTGATATTTTATGCAAAGAATAAGTATTGCTTTAAGCTCTCTGTCGTAAATTTATCTCTTTCGCTCATGTTAAAAACAGTTTCTAAATTATCGCCACGCATTGTAGAAAAAATAATATGAAAAATAAACTTTTAATTATAGGCAGCTTAGTTCTCGCTACTGTACTATTTGCATGGATAGGGCCATACGGCGATGTTATTGATGCGCTGAAGAGTAGGCAGTTTACTGGAATGCTCTTTGCGGTTACATTCTTTGAATTATGTTTCCTGGGTGGACTTCTGGTAATGGCTTATGCAGTAGGGCACGATCTGGGTTCGAATGTTCTAAAGTGGAAGAAGCAGCTAAGAGCTGTCATAAAAAAAGTTGTTAAAGATCGAACATTTTGGTTCGGATTCTGGCTAAATTTTGTAGGAGCAATCGGCACTACATCTGTGCTGATCATCGCATCGGTTTTTTACCTGCCAATTTATGCAAAGTGGGTAGTTGTTTTTGGCATTATTGATCTGATGATCACACTTTCTTTGAGAAAAGAAATACTGTCACTAAAAGCATAAGCAATGTATCATCAGAGCATGAATGCAATTGCTCTGATGAGCATTTTTCAAGCGGCAATTACATGCCTTTTTGGCGTTGCGATCTTTATTCGCAACTACCATTCCAGAATAAATCGGGCATTTATGTACCTTTGTATCGCAAGTTCGGTATGGATAGTATCGAATTCACTTGGGGGTGAAGTCGAAAACCAGACACTTTCAGATTTTTTTGTTCGTCTTGATTTCGTCTCTGGTTTTGCAATTGGATTGTATCTTATGAGGTTTAGCCTCCTGTTCAGAAACACGCGCAGGCAATTTATTGAAACTGTGTCTGGTTTGTTCTTTTTGGTGATGATTTTAACTACGTTCTTTACGAATCTTGTTATACATACATCTGATTTTGATGCTGAAAAATTTAGCGTCAGCCCTGGTTTTTACGCCATCTACCTACCGCTCTTATTTAGTATGGTCGTAATAGCGCTTCATGCTCTATATTTTACGAAAAGAAAAATAACGAACACTCATTCCGAGTTTGAAAGAAGAAAGATACTCAGAGTGAGCCTAGCGCTTGCAACTGTTTTGATTGTTCCTAGTAGTCTGAGCGGCACAATCATAGCAAATAAGTCTGTGATTGGTATGATGGAAATTGCCGCAAATTTTGGTCTGGTCATTTTTATTCTCGGAGTTGGCTATGCCGTTATTAAGCATAAACTGTTTGATATAAAACTAGTATTTTTTAGGACCTTGACCTATTTCTTGACGCTTTCACTGTTTGCGTCTGTGTATTTTATTTTTATTTTTTTCATTCTCTTTAATTTCTCTCCGAAGGCAAAAGACACTGGATTCTGGACCATCATGATTATTGCGTTGTTTTCCTTTCTACCAGGGACGTTCTTTAATCTATTTAGATCCGCGCTTAATTCTCAAACGAAGCGCTTCTTTTATCGTGATTACTATAATACCCAGATAGAACTAGATAAGTTGGCTGCCGCTGCCGTTTCTGGTTATGACATGCATACCTTAACTTCTAAAACGGTAAGTATAATTTGTGATGCAGTAAAGCCTATGTATTGTCGTTTAGTCGTGCTGAATACTACCGGTGGGCTCTATAAGGATTTTAACCAGGGCTCTATAAATGGACTGAATAGTAAAAAGTTAGTAGAGTTTGCCACAAAGCAGGATGCTCAAGTATTCTCTGTTGATGATATTGAAGAGAGAGACAGTGAGGATTTCAGTATAGAAGAAAAAAGTCTATTGAATTTTTACAAAGAGGTTGGGGTGTCTCTAGCCCTTAAGTTATCGATTGATAAGGAAGATGTAGGTTATTTATTTTTTGGTCCGAAACTAAGTGGTGATATGTTCTCGTCACAGGATGTGAAGTTCTTAACGATAGCGGCAAATGAAATGGCTATTGCGGTGCAAAACGCTCGCCGCTTCGACGAAATCCAACGCTTCAACGAAACACTAAAACGCGAAGTTGACCACGCAACCCGTGAATTACGTCGCTCGAATGAAAAATTAAAAGCATTGGATACTGCAAAAGACGAGTTTATCACCATGGCTTCACACCAACTACGTACGCCGCTTACATCGGTAAAAGGCTACCTATCCATGGTTCTAGAAGGCGATACCGGCAAAATAACCAACAAGCAGCGCTACCTTCTATCTTCGGCCTTCGCCAGCTCCCAGCGCATGGTTTACCTGATTGGCGATTTGCTAAATGTTTCGCGTCTGCAAACAGGTAAATTCGTGATAGAGCCCTCGGTTGTAAGCTTGGTAGATATGGCGAAGGGTGAAATTAACCAGCTTAGAGAAACTGCCCGCGCAAAAGGCCTAACGATTACATTTAACAGCCCCAAAGATTTTCCGCTGGTTGTTTTGGACGAGACCAAAACTCGCCAAGTTATGATGAATTTTATAGACAATGCACTGTATTATACCCCTCAAGGGGGGAAAATTGAGGTCAGTCTTCAAGCTAACGAGCGGAAAGTTGAATTTCTAGTTAAAGATAACGGCATTGGTGTACCAAAAAGTGAAGTACACAATCTTTTCACTAAGTTTTATCGTGCAAAAAACGCTCGAAAGGCTCGCCCAGATGGCACGGGCCTTGGTTTGTTTATGGCTAAAAAAGTGGTGGTTGAGCAGGGTGGGGCTATACTTTTTAGTAGTAAGGAGGGGGTTGGGTCTACATTCGGTTTTGAGTTCCCTCTCCAAAAAATACATGAAAGAGAATAAGAAGATACACATTGAAATAGGTTAATTTTGGCGAATACACTTGTACGGCGAATTACCAGGTACAATACGATTATACTTAAGGCTAATTATCATTGGTGCCCAGTGCAGCAAACGCTTGCCACCTCCCCTTGTCCAGTTCTTTTGGGGCAAACTTCGAAACACGTTTGATATATTTGTTGAATAGACTTTACTCATTGTTAGTTCTGCCAGTAAGATAGCTTCCTACGCCCGTACCACCAAGAAACGCAAATAGGAGTTGGAAAAATTGTCCAAGATACTGCTTGTCGTATGCACCAATTAGAATAATTATAATCACTACTAAGCTGGCACACACAATCAAATACCACAAGTTGTACTTCCGGCCATGTTTTGTTAGATCTTTAATATCTTCGTGATCAGCACGAATAGCCTGAATCTCTTCAGACCTAAGGGTGAAGTACTTTGCTACATTTTTATCGCTAAGGGTCGGCTCCGATCCATCAACTTGTGCAATTATTGCTTGCAGTCTTTCTTCTGTCTTGCGTCTAACTCTTGGCGACCTGTCGATCGCCTCACTGGACTGCGAAGTACTCGTCTCTTCTGCCATACTGTATACCCATGAATGTTAGTTTTTTACCTCGTGATTTAACTATATTTAGGCCTGAATCTTGTAGTTCGCTTCTAATTTCAGCAGCGACATGACGTGATATCAAAAGGGCAATAAGCTTAGACGCAAGTTCATTGCTAATTTCGCCTGATTCTTTGAGTGCTATTATATCTTCAATGGTTTTGTCAAGAATCATGCCCTTATAGCTTTGGTATTGCGAAAATAGTTTATCAAATTCTTGAACTTCCATACTCATACTATACCACCTTCCGTTTCTTATTATAGCTAGGTTAATAAGTATAGATGTTAGGAATTTTACTTGTGGTCACGATATGCTCGCCTTGGTTTTATGTTACCGATGTATGTTCATGATAGTGCATCTAGTAGCAAATTTGCCTTAATTTATTCAATTCTGAAATATCAAAAAGCCCACATGTCATGTAGGCTTTTTGATTATCGCGCATGCCTTTTATTAAGGTTTTGCGCACTCTTTGCAGAGCGGCTTGCCGCCTGTTCCAGAGCGCCGGTTCTCAACTTCAATGTTGTTACCGGTGTTGCAGTCCGTGTCATTGTGATGAACGGGCTGCTTGATTGAGTGCCAAGGCATTACCTTAGTCATTTCAACCCCCTTCCCGAGCATGGTCGGGATTAACTAGGTCGACCACCTCTAGTGAGACAATCTCTCCTTGCCTCTGGGGCAATATGTCGGATTCGAACCGACGACCTTCTGGGTTCCGACCCAGTGCTCTAACCACCTGAGCTAATATCGCCATATATGGCATAATGAGTAATTGAAAAATTGAACACGAAATAGTGATTTAACGCGCATAGCGCTTTCTCTGTTTTGTGAAGGTAAAGTCTCTCGGCGAGCTTGTGTCACAGCTAGCCGACCATGTTTGGTTTTGAATAGTGTGATTTAAAGTTCGTTGCTCAGGTAAATTTAAGCAGAACGCAAACTAGCAGTCAAGCGTCAAAGTAAAAAACCTCCACTGTGTGAAGGCATTTTACTCGGAACCCAGAAGGTTTCAGCCGAAAAACGGCTATCACTGACCAATGATATGTCAGCAATGATCAATGATAGACGCTTTTTTACTTATTGTCAATTATGTACTGCTAGTGCTAATAGTATGGTGGTTTTTATGTTGAGAGCTACTATGCTACTTAGTATAGTCGTCAATAGTAGATAATCAAGTTATTCGGCTAATGCTTATCCACAGAAAAGGAAAGGCCCATAATGGGCCTTTCCTTCTGCAATGTCCCGACTAGAACGAACGCTGACGGCGACTAACAACCACCTGGCCAACAACACCTGCGCCAAGCACGGCTGCTATGATCAAACCAGTTGATCCAGCACCAGTGTTAGGCAGGGTCTTTTCAGGCAAAACTTCGCCTGGGCACTTGGTGCCAACAACATCGCTGTCTTTTACATCATTTTTGTTAACTTCCATGATCTTGTCATCACGGCAGACCGTTACCTTTTCCTCCTCACAAGGGGCGTTGGTGTCGGTACTCTTTCGGTCTTCTTCGCTGTTGATGGTAACAACTTTACCATCACGGCAGACTTCGATGTCACAAGGAGCATCGGTGTCGCTCTCTTTGCGTTCGCTTGGCTTGATGCTCTTGATCATGCCATCGCGACATACTTCGATCTCGCGCTCTTCACACGAAACCTGTAGGTCCATACCGGCTGAAAACGCGCCGTCGGAACCCATTACGAGGCTTACGACAATGTCGTTGCCGAGTGTCAGTTCACCGTTAGCATGGGTTGTTACGCCAGCTTCGCGCTCTACGTCTTCGAGGGTGATCGAAGAGTTGCCTGAGCGCACAACAAGGTCGTTGCCTGGGTGCACTGAGCTTTGGTTTTCTGAGTTGGCTTTTACTGAACAAACCATGCCAACGTGTGCGTCTTCGACGCTTGTGCGGGCGACTTCTGTGGTAGAACCCTCGTCAGCGTGCACAATGGTGCTCACCGGAACGGTGATGTTTGCGGTAGTGCTGTGCGAATTGGTCGCATACACATTGCCGCTAATGATGAACGATGAAGCAACGATAGCGCCAGTGATGGCAGTTGCTTGGATCGCCTTTTTTGCAATGCTAACCATGGATATAAAATCCTCCCTAGTTAATGTTGTGTATTATAACACGCTTATGCCTATAATGCAATAGTTTTTATGAAAATGCAAATAGATTAACAGATTTGAGGACTGGGCTACCCCACACCTCCTGCAAGTAGACTGTGACTGCCAATGGCAGTCAGCCGAACGCCCCCTAACAGATCACGATTAGTGATATGTTAGGCAGAGTGTGCTACTTGCAGGGGGTGTGGGTTAGCCCTATGTGTGGACATTGAATTTTAGTAATAAATGTAGTATAATATATGTACACTTAAAGCAATTGCTTTTGGTGCATGCGCACATTAATACATGACGATGAATTGTTGCTTCATACCTCTGTTAAAGTTGCTAGCCTTTATGTGATTCACCCGCCAAACGCGCGTAGTCACCTGGGGGCTGGCAACTTGTCTGATGCTCCGTGGTACATTACACGGAACAGATGATAGGAGGCCAGTCCTACCCGAATCCCACACCAGGAGATACCTGGTTGGAACAGTGGACTGGAGCAATGTAATGGGAACGTTTTACAAGGCCGTGAACAATGGCGCGTGGGTGGTATACACCAAGGATGCATACCGTCGGGAGCTTGATCGGAATGAAGCGAGGGTAGCCTATACCAGCGCAGTCGGTCGGTTCGATGACCCGGACGACATGCCGCCGCCCCGATACGGGGAGATTGCGGTCTTTCGCAAGGAACTCGTGTTGCCGCCTCGCTGGGCGGATCGCGACGAGCTGCGCACCTGGGCCCTGGAAGGGGATGGCCGGTTCGCCGGCACGCTCGATCAGATGAATCACCTGATCGAACAGGGGGGCCACACATGGGCGACACCCATGGTGAGCCTGTATGTGCCGTTCAGCAACAACAACCCCGACTTCTGGGAGCGTGAGGTTCCGTATCTCATGACGCCAGAGATGGTCGAGCGCATGTTCGCGCCCGATCCCGGGCCTGAGCTGTTCTCGAGCACCCCCTCGGGCCCCATCGTCTAACAGCGCATGACCCAGGGCGGAAGCCCGGCTAGAAGCAGTGTACCCCCATTATAAGGGGTGCGCAGTCAGTCTTCTGCCGGCTTCCCCCTGGGGAACGCAATTATGATCTGTTCGCCAAATTTATTATTTACTCTACGCCAAATTACCCGCGTTTATGGCCGTGCCTAATGGCTAACGCGGGGTTTTGATGCATAAAAATTGCCTGGGATCGCTTGCGATCGGTTTTGGAACGCAGGCACATGCCCGCATCCAAAGAGTGGTCAGTTCTGATCCAGCATAGCATAGCTGGTGCTAAAGGTGGAGAAATGCTTGTGTCTTGGGCTGAATAAAGGCTCTAGAAGCGCTTGCGCTGCATAATCAGGCCATAACCAGCCGATGTGATGATCGAGCTGCCGATGAGGCTGATTAGCGCCGCCGTGCCAGTGTTGCCAGTATTTGGCAGGGTTTTGGTGGCGCCAAGGGTGCGACCACGCTCGGTAGTGACCGTAACGTCGAGGTTGCAGCGGGTGGTTTTGCCATTTTCGCGAATGGCGGCCGAAACGGTGTATGTGCCGTCTTTTTGGTAGGTGTGCGTGACCTTCTTGGTGCCTGAGCGGGTAACCTCGTCGCCAAAGTCCCAATTAACGGTTGCGTTAGAGCCCGATGGGTTAGTGGTAGCAGTTGCAGTAATTGTGCGGTCGGTATCGCGGTTGAAGGCAATGGTAAGTTCACAATCAGACACGGTTGCCGGCGCTGGCTCGTCGCAGTCATTGTCTACATCGGCCATCGAGATTGCTGACTTTTCAGATATGCCGTCTGCGTTTAGCATAACTTCGGCGTCAAGGCTATGGTTGCCGCATGCTAGGTCGTCGGCAGAAGCTACCCTGGCCGAGTAGGTGAGGTAGTCGGTCTGGCCAGCAGGAACGTTGCTCATGCTAAAGCCAGAGCCGGTGATGTCCGCGTTGCTCTGGTTATTGAGCTTGGTGCTGCCTGCTACATAATTAAGGTCATCAGAAAGTTGCGCATGAATCTGTACGCTGTTGAGGTGGCGGTCTGAACTGTTGGCGATTGCTACGCGGTATTCCAGAGTATCACCGGGTTCGGCATCATCCGAGCTGGCCCAGTCGTCTCTGCCTGCTACGCGAACTTGCTGCGCTAGAGCAATGTCGGCTGGGTTTGGGCGAACCATGTTGATCTTGAGTTCAAACGAAACGGTGCCAACATAATCGAAGCCAGCTTTAACGCGGCCGTCTAGGCCATGGCTACCTATTTGCGCGCCGTTGTTGATAATTTCATCGCTTAGAGCCGTGTTGAGGCCACTGTTTACCAGTTTGGCGCTGCCAGGGACATACTCGAGCGTGAAGTCTTCCGAGCCAGAGATGCGTGCAGTGTCCCAGATTTGATTCGGAATAGTGTTGGAAGCCGTAATATAGCCAGCGATTTCTTGTTGCTTGCCTGCATTTGAAGGCAAGTCGATGTTAACAGACACATCTTTTGCAACAGCGCTGCCGTCGGCATTGCCTGCTTGGCTGGCATTGTTGTGGTAGTAGGTGTATACGGTGACCACGTCGCCATCTGCAACATTGGTAGTGTTATCTGTAGCGTCTTGGCCGCTGCCTGCTTTGGTGCTGCGCAAAAAGTCGCGTTCATCGCCATATTGTGGGGCGTTGGTGATTGAATTAAACGTTGGGTAGGCAAAGCTCGTATTGTTATCCTGATACGCTTTGGTAGGGCGCTCGGGGCCAGTGTTGGCAAATACGAATGATGTTATAACCATTGATACACCAAAAGCCATCATTAGCATGAGCGGCTTGGTTGAAATGTAGGGAAGTGTTCGTAAGATAGAGCGCACCGTATCTCCTTTATAATAAACGTGTAATGTACGTTAAATTGTATTTAGTTTGTACCACGAAAGTACAGAAGTAGCTATGAAATTAATGACATTCTAATAATGTGTTTTGGTAACAGCAAATCAAATCGTTTCAGGCTCGCATTTATGTGCGTGGTAGATGGTGCCACCGGCCGCTACTTTAAGCGACGGGTGACACCGGTGGGTGACAATCCGATACGTTATACTCTTTTATTCTTTTGTTTATTCTTTTGGGCCCTGAGGACTTTTTCCAGGGCCTTTTATGACATTTACGGCTTTAGATTTGTATCTCCAGCACCCCGGGTGCTACACATCAGTCGAACTGACGGCCATCCCGGGGTGCCGGAGGTTGGAAAGTTTTTTCGGCCACAGGCACTTTCCGCGAGGTCCCAGCAGCCTCTGCCTGATCGCAAGGAAGTTAAGCAGTCCTTCCTTGAGCCATGAAGGCGTGGCATTCAACATCTGGGCGAACGAGTAGGGTGTCAGCCTTGTTCGCCGAGACTTAGAGTTGAATGTGGAGCATGGGGCTCCAAGGTGCTTCTAGTCACTCCTACGCCTCTCTCTTGGACCTGCCGACCAAGAGAGAAGTTTGCGATATCGGATCCGGCATCCCGGGTGGATGCTGGATGGCAGAGACACTCACCAAGGTGCTTGCCGGATCCGGGGACCTTTCACGCACGCAGGGGTCCCAGGTAAGAGTTGACCACTCTCTACCCTCCTGCCCACTTGGACATGCATGCCAAGCGGAAATCATGTTTATGCAGGCCGGCGCCCTCGGTGAATACGGTAGGAGTACCACCGAGGGCTGCCGAACGCTGCCCCTCCCCAACTCGCCAGTGAGGAGAGATCTTTGCGATCGTGAGTGCTCCGGCACCCCAGGTTTCACGCCAGCCGAGCTGGGGCTTCCCTGGGGTGCCGGAGCGTGGAGCTGTTAGCCTGATGGGCTAGAGGACGCTCCTGGGGGTGAACCGCTTCCCCTTCTCCTACTTCCCAGCTGCGATCCGGGAGGAGACTTGATGAACATATCAGATCCGGCATCCCGGATGGTGCCCAATCCCCTGAGTTACCATCCGGGATTTGCGCTTGCCAACTTCTGGCAGCGCGTGCCGAATCCTAGGGTCTTTCGCACCTGTCACGGCAGTGAGCCATGAAAGGTGCCCGGCTCCCAGGGAAGGTTCGAGTTCCCTTTCCGTTTCGTCACGTGCCCGGAGAGTCTAGAGCAGGTGACGAGTTCTTGCGATTTCGGATCCGGCTTCCCCAAAGGGTCACCCCCCGGTTACCCTGAGGGTCAGCCGGATCCAGGAGCATCACAGGTGCTCCAGGCAGGGAACCGCTAGGCTTCCCTTGCCTCCTGTCTCAACCGTGCCTGCCTCTAGTCACGGTGGAGAACTTGCGAACAGATCCGGCGCCCCGGGCGGGCGGTTGTGGGGCAACAAGGGAGTTGCCCGCCAGGGGCGTCCGGATCCTGGGCAATGCGCGGAGGGCGCTCGGGTGCCCAAAGGTAGAGAAGCAGGGACCTTGTAAGCGCCCGCCCATCTACCTTTCCCGTCCCCTCTAGCTTAAGATGGAGCGAAAGCCATGGGGGAGAATTACGCGATCAGGGTGTCCAGACCCCGGCAGCTGCTAGCGGCAACCTGGAGGGGAACCGCCTGCAGCCTGGTGGTGCCAGAGTCTGGACTTTGAACAGTAATTAGTAGCAACTTTTTATGTGTTTGCCGGCTTACTGTTCTTGCCGTATCAGCTGTGCAGTGCGCAGTTGCTCCGAGTCGTGGCAACGTACCTCGGGGCAGAGCGCGCTGCAGTGCTGGTAATCACGAGTTGAAGTCACGAGTCGCTGGGATGCTAGTCACCGCGGACGTGCTTCGGTTTGAGTCATTTGAGGCTAATTGCTTATGATGCGTACCTCTAGGACTCCTCCTAAATCAAGTGCTGGATGGCCTTAGCCATCTGCTCGCTTGGTTGCATCGCACCCTTATTGCGCGCTCCCATGCCCAGGAGCAAGGGCGAGCACTTGCACTGGGTCAGGCGGCGGGGCAGGTTTGCCCGTTTGACGTTATCTGCATAACGCCTGCGCCGTCGGTTCCCCAGTAGTACATGATCACGATCGCCGCGGTGCCGTTGGGCGCCGAGGCTACCGTGCGGCCGACTTCCACGGGGTTGCCGTCGTTGTCGGTGTAGCGGGTGATGCCACCCTGCCCCACTGCGGGGCTGAGGCTGGCGATATGCCATGTTCCGTCCTTGCAGGCGAGCGACCCGGTGACCCGGGGTGCCGCCTGTGTGGTAGTCGTGGCTTTGGTCGTGGTCGACGTCGTGGCCGGCAAACCGGTGGTGGACGTGGACTGGGCCGTGGTTGCCATGGTGCTTGTAGCGGCCGGGGCCGAAGTGGGCACCACAGGGGTGTCTGCCGCCTGCGTTGTTGTGCTGGCGGCAGTGGTGACGGTTGTGGCCGGAGCTTTGCTGCTGGGCTTTGACGCCGTGAACAGGTCGAGCTCGCGGTATGCCTCACCGAAAGGACTGAACGTCTGCGCTTCGAGTACGTCGCCGCCCACGTAGCGCATGACGGGCATGATCGGCGCGGAGTCCGTGCCGATCCACCAAACCAACTCGCCGGGTTGGAGCATGACCGTGCCGCCGTCGACCAGTTCGCCGCTGTTGCGGTCGAATACGGTCAGGTTGGCGGTGATCTGCTCTTCGCTGGCGACCAGGTGCAGGTAGGGGCTGGCGAACGCATCGCTCAAGGAGGCCGGATTGACCAGCCCCACCTGAGCGAAGTAGCCCTGGAGTGCCTGCTTGATTCCTCGCAGGCATGGTTCGGGCTCCGTCGCTGCTTCCGCAGCTCCGAGCCGCTCGACAAACTCCTGCTTGAGCGCTTTGAGCTCGAGCTCGGAGTAGGGGTAGGCCATGTCCTCGCTCCGCGCGGCATACTTGCTGCCACGCAGATTGGGGTCGTCGCGAAGGACTTCGAGGGGGTCGGTAATACACCAACCCACGCTCTCGGTCACTTCGCTGGGCTCGTCGAGCCCAAAAACGGTCAAGGCGACATCTGCGGCCGGAGCACGAGGCTCCGGCTGGCTGGTAGGTGTGGGCTGCTGGAGAGCGTCTGGTGCGGAGGGCGTGCTGCCCGCGCGCATCATCAGAGTACCGGCCAGCAACGTAATGGCGAGGAGTAGTGCTGCGAAGGCAACGACTCGATCTCGCCCTAGACGTGGCCGAAGCCAGTGTGGATAGCCCGCAGTGATAGCGGTCATTTTCTCTCCCAAACAAAGTCCCAAAACGTGCGGTATACGGCCCGCGCGCGTGCCGGGTTCGGTGTTTTAAGCTCCCCGAACCATATGATTTAGAGCGTGTCCTCCCCCGGTCCTGCCGGGTTTCATGCAAAATAAAGGCACTCCCATGTTGCCACGGGCGAGTCTTTACGAAGCATGTCCGCCGTGCAGAACCTTGTCAGCTTCCTTGACGAGTTCATTACAGCTCTGGTGAGCCGTTAGGTAGCTAGCCAGAGCCGCAATGGACGCATCGCGAAAGTGTATTGAAGGAGAACAAAAATTGTATGTGTATCAGATTATCGAAAATACGAAGAATACTTATTGGTTGCACGCCATACAAACGAGCATGAGCAACGGATGCATCTAAAACAATGACAGCGGACCTTGCATAACCAGTTATGACGTGTAGCTGCCTGCTGCGGCAATTACAAAGCGTGTTTTGCGACAAACGTACATCTTCAAAAAAAGAGTAGTGCTTTGTAGGCCGGCAACGGGCAACGGGAATCAAAAAAAGTTATGCAAGCAGCGCTGCCATTAGTAAGACGCGTGCTGTGCCTCATGCACATAAAGCGTGCGAATAAGCAATTCTTAGCAAAAATCCACGTGACATATGGGGCGATATTGCTATCAACCTTTGTCACATGGCAACTCAGTTTGCTTGGCGCTTCAAAAAGCGTCAGCAAAATGTGAGCTGAAATGATTTGACTTGCTTGTTAACGTCCTCAGCGCCTCTTGCGCGGGCGTCTTAAGGAGCCATTCAACTGCATGATATGCAAATGCGCAGCGAACCTAAAAACATCCCGGTTTGTCGCAAAACTGTGATAACTGGATATTACCACATAAGGTTAAAAAAGTCAATTCATTACAAATCATCAATCAAAACTTGGGTAGGGGTGCAGCAGCGGGTCATGACGACCAGCTGCTGCACCGGGGGTTTACTAGTACATACGAAGCGATCCAGCCTCCGGGGCGCTCCTCACGCCTGAGTTATTGCCCCGGAGGGCTGGATCTGGTGGTTCCCACCGTTTCTGGACGCGCCGCTTAGCCGCAGCCCGTCGTCGAAACGTTGAACTTCACGACACCACCGGCGTATCGTCCATCAGGCAGCAAGTAGCGCCACTCGATGGTCTCCTCGAAGGAGACGTTACCGTGGACGTCAGGGTCATGTGTGCTCCCATCGAGGGGAGTCGCCTTGACCACTTCGACTTTCGTCGTGCCCGGTTGCCGCGACAGATAGAGCGTGGCGTACGGGGGGTCTGCCGCGTCGTTGCAACGCAGCTCACCCCTGAACTTGGGCTGGATACTGGCGTCGACGATGGTCGGCGGCAGCGTCGTCTGTGATGCCACCGTTGTGGTCGTGGGTTGCGTCACCAGGGTGGTCTCGCCGGGAAGGCGAGGCGCCTCGGTGGGTGCGCCCGCAGCCCGGGTGGTGGCCGTGGTGGCCTGCGCTCGGGGGAGGGTGGTGCTGCCGTTGTTGTCCGGCTCTTGTATTCCCTCGCCTTCTAGCTGTTCGGCGCGCTCCATGAAATCCTTGAGTTCCTCATCGCTGAGGTCGTCAACGCTGTTGCCGTTGAGTCTGCTGTTGAGCCAGAGTGCGAATATGACCGACAGAAGGAAGACGACGAACACCCACATCAACATGGGGATGCGGCGCCGCTCACGCGGATAGCCCCGATCCTCTCCACGGTGTGGGGGCTGATCGAGTGGGCCGCCGTGCTCGCTTACTTCGCGCACCTTGTCCGGGTTCATATTCCAGTTGTCGGGATCGTCGTCTCCCATGTAGGGATCACCCGTCATGTAGGGATTGCGACCGCCGAGGCGATGGGGGTCGACCGGGGTAGGTGCTGCTGCGGGTGCGGGCCGCGCCGGCGAAGTGCCGGCGCTTGCCGCGGCCGCTTGACCGTCAGGACGGGCTCCCTTTGCGGGATCCCAGCCATCCGGATGGGCGCCGAAGCCCACAGTAGTGCCGCGCCCCCTTACGGGGCCGCGCACTGTGTCGCCAAATCCCCGACCGGAGCCGGGGATCCGAACCGTAGCGGTGTTGCCTGGGTCCTGGTCGCCCTGCAGGATGCGGGGCTGAGGATCGCCAGCGGCCGGGTTGGGCTGAGGCCGGGCGGCCCTTCGCTGTTCCCACGCCGCGTTGCGGTCGGTGGCTGGGTCTGTGGTCGCGGGCCGTCGGCCGCTGCCGGATCCTTGCCGCCCCTCACCCCTCGGGGGTGGAGAAGCCGGGCGCAGGTGCGGTCCTTTGGGCTGACCTCCTTGCGGAGATTGCCCACCCGTAGCTGGCGCAGTGCCACCCGTTGCGGGCGGCTGCGCCGGGCCAGGAGGCACGATGTCATCGAAGTGCATGCTTTGGCCGCCGGCAGCCTGTTGGTTCCGGTCATCGACCGGCGGTCGGCCTTCCGGATCGGTTATATCGTCGTCTGCCATTTGTATGTTTCTCCCTCGTTGCGAGTGGTTCAGCTGAGGCTCTCAGCCAGGAGTTTTGGGCGTTGCGCCCATGACTTTCTGGGTGAATGGAACTCTTACCTGGCTGGTAAGGCTGCTTTCCGATCACCCGAAGATCTGGTATGCAGCCCACCTGGCCCAAATTCCCTCTGTAATGGGATTGGATTTCCAGATAGGCCGCATACCAAGAACCTGCTCGCTACCGAAGATAAGAAACGTGTGTATGTAGTAGTAAACCTTTACAGCTCGCATATATACCTAAGCGCCAGAGGCGCCTAGGCTGATGAGCTGTAATGATTTGACTTTGTCTAGTTATAAGTTGTTAAAGGCCGTATCCGCTTGGGCGGCGAAGAGGTCTTTTTATACATCTGATCTGATAACCCACCTCTATAATTTGCCGCAAAACGATAACGATCATATTCTATCATAAAACCTTAAAAAGTCAATAACATATGCTCCAGCCACCCCTGTGTAGCCTTTTCATAGCACACTCTGCCTAACATATCACTAGTCGTGATCTGTTAGGGGGCGTTCGGCTGACTGCCATTGGCGGTCACAGTCTATAAAAAGGCCACACAGGGGTAGCCGGAGGATTTCTACGCTCTTTAAGCTTGTATGGACTGAGGAGTAGGTAGATGAACCGGGAAAACGCAACGAGTGGTAGTTGCATGCCTAGTACACCCGGCGTATACTGAACTATACCAAAAGCATCCTGCACGCAAGCAAAGGAGACAAGGTTTATTCCTTATGGATGCAGCTCTTAAGTTTAAAAACCAGCCAATGCGTGCTGGGTTCCCTAATGCGGCCGCCGATGCCGCCTTCACCAAACTCAATTTGCACGAGAAGCTCGTCAAACGCCCTGCTAGCACGTATTTTATGCGCCTAGATGGCCGTTTGCTGCCCAAGCAGTATGAACCCACGCGGAGCCTGGTAATTGTTGACAGATCGCTTACAATGCGGTCTGGTGATGTTATTGTTGTTACTATTAGG
Source organism: uncultured Candidatus Saccharibacteria bacterium (assembly GCA_964536005.1). Lineage (GTDB taxonomy): Bacteria > Patescibacteriota > Saccharimonadia > Saccharimonadales > JBPEXE01 > CAZHXE01. The sequence goes on along the minus strand of CAZHXE010000006.1, from coordinate 1,310 downwards.
GGTGAAATGGTACTCAAGCAGTACAAAAAGGTGCGGGGGCGTAACTGGTTATTGCCGGTAACAGAGGAAGGGCGACCACAGGAACTGCGGTTTGACGAACAGATTGAAGTTTGGGGGGTGGTGTTGCACATTGTCGAGACGATGCGCGGACACTATGAGTAGCGCGCCGGTCTTTGCGCTGGCTGATTGCAATAACTTCTTTGTCTCGTGTGAGCGGTTGTTTGAGCCTACATTAAAGGATCGGCCGGTGGCAGTGCTGTCTAATAACGATGGCTGTATTATTGCGCGCTCGAATGAGGTTAAGGCGCTTGGCATACCCATGGGCGCACCTCTGTTTAAACATCGTTCAGTGCTTGAGGCTCACAAAACTAAGTTGTTTTCGGCCAATTTTACTCTGTACGGAGATATCTCGGAGCGGGTGAGCGTATTACTTAAGGAGGCTTCGCCGAGGGTAGAGGTATATTCGGTAGATGAGTCGTTTTTACAGATCGAGGGCTTAGGTATAACAGATTACACTGCGTGGGCCCGGCAGCTATCGGCAAAGGTGGAAAAAGAGGTTGGCATACCGATTTCTATAGGGGTAGCGCCGACCAAAACCCTGGCCAAGCTTGCCACCGAGATGGTTAAGAAAATGCCAGCCCTGCAAGGTGGCTGCAGCTTGGCGGCCGATGAAGTTATAACAGATGAGCAACAGAGGTACCTGCAGGAACAAGCCCTGAAGTGGCAAGAGCTGAGCGACGTATGGGGGATTGGCCGCCGTCACACCGAGCGGTTGCGACGGCGCGGGTTGCGCACGGCTTATGACGTGGCGCAGATGGAGGACGAATGGGTATTAAAACACATGACGATTACCGGTCTACGGACAGTACGTGAACTCAGGGGCGAAAGCTGTATCCCGCTCGGGGACTTCGCCGCGAATTATCAACAAAAAATGGTGTCTTCGCAGCGGTCATTTGGCCGACGTATCAGGGGTATTGCCGAGCTGGAAGCTGCAATTGCCTCCCAGTGCGCCCGTGCTGCCATGCGGCTGCGGCGCAAAGATCAACTGGCCTGGCACGGTACGGTGTACTTGCGCGCACAGCTGCCGGATAAGTCGTATCAATTTATATCGGCCGACTTCCGTTTGCCCGAGCCGACTGCCTTTACGGGCACGATTATTAAAGGGGCGCATTATGCCCTGCGTCGGATATATGACCCCGATTTACGGTACGAAAAGGGGGGTGTGATCTTGGTGGGTTTGGTTGATGTTTCGGCTCAACAAATGACGCTGTTCGGTGGCCCAAAACAGATACGGCGTATGCGCAAAGAAG
>CAZHXE010000005.1:0-24556 GCA_964536005.1 uncultured Candidatus Saccharibacteria bacterium | reverse complement strand
CCGCAAAGTGGCAAGATGAATCGCGGAATTGGCAGCAACGAGATAGGCATAGCAACAATAACGCCAGCCAGTACGATACCAGCTACAGCCCAAAGCGAATTGCGATAACGGCCCTTAAGTACATCATCACTCAGCATAGTCTCTCTCCAAGCAGCGCTGAATACGAACACCCAAATTATAACACCACGTGAAAAGAGCCCGACCGAATTATGCATCGGCCGGGCTCTGGTTGCTCACCTCCTTTTTGGGAAAGATTACATAGCTAAATCACTTTCAACATACGCATGCGCAGCACCACCGCGCCACCCAGCACGCCATACACTACGCCAGAAAACAGCAGCGCAGCCGACAGTCCGGAACGATCCACGACCAAACCAATGACCGGCCCAAGCACTACATACAGCAACCGCTGCAGCAGGCTCATGACAGACAGAACCGTGGCGCGCACATCCGAGTCGATGCAGGCGTTGACATAATCACGCATGATGGGCATTTGTACGCCGCGGATGAAGTAGAACGCCAGAATGAATGGCAGCATGACGATTGAGCTAAACGTACCCAACAAGGCATACGCAACAACTCCGAGGGTAATCAGACTGGCCATGAACTTACCCCTTCCGAGTAGTTGCTCGTAACGGTGTGCAAAGTGCGAGAATATTGCCATCGCGCCCATTTGGCCTGCCCACAACACGCCGTACAAACCAATCGCCACGCCCACTTGAGCGTAATATGGTTGGATCAGCCATACCATGGTATGCGTGAGCGTGCCAATGACGGCCGCGTACAGCATGAGCCACTTTAGTTCGATATGCTCATGCACAGCGAACTTTGTGATCGACAGGATGTCACGCACCGAAGGCTTGCGCCTGGCGGTCAATCGCTCAGGCTCAACCAACAAGAGCGCGCATCCCACGACAATCACTTCAACAAATATTTCGGCGAAGAGGGTAGCACGCAGGCTCACGAGCGCAATTACGCCACCCAGCACGCTTGCCAGCGCTTCGGCTATACTCGCGTACGCCGTAGATCGCGACTCAAATGAGCGGTACGATGCTTGTTCATCCATCGCAAGCATGCTGTCATAGGCCGAAGCCGAGTCAGCGCCCGAAATGCAACTCATCCCAACGCCAAGCAATACCTCGGCAGCAAGCATTGGCCAAAATCCGTAAGAGAGGCTATAAACCGTAAAACCAATTAGGCCGAAGATTCCTCCCAAGACAATACTAGTCTTTCGGCTCATCACATCTGCAAAGTAGCCACTGGGCAGCTCAACCATCACCATACTGATCGCAAATGCCGCTTGCAGCAGGGTGATCTGGAACTGATTTAAGCCGTTTTCGTAGTAGAACGGCACGATCACCGGAATGGCGAGTGTGGTTGACCTGGCAACGCGAATGCCAAACAGCAATCGGAGGTTGCGCTTGTAGAGCGTTTCCATATTTTCCTTTCCTAGAGGATTAGAGTGAAATGTGCAAACCTTAAGACATTTTCCGTCCCAAGGTCAGACAGACCCCAAGGCTTTAAAGATTTTTTTATTATTCTGATATAAAAAAGCCTCCATGTGCCTGGAGGCCTATCTCACCGTGCGAAATTTAATTCTTTTAGATAAGACAAGCCATAGCAAACTCCGTGCCTGCAAACGAGGAACGCATAATGGTGACCTGATTAAGATAGTTACTATGGCTTGAATGATTCATAACCTGGCAATTTTAAAATAACATAAGCCAAATGTCAAATTTTTTGTACGCTTGCGCATGAGCGCTGAGTTGAGATGCACGCAAGAAGCGCTTATACTGCCAACATGAATCAAGCAATATCAGACTACAATCAATCACAGCTACCCGAGTATCAGACGATCTGCATGCGACTTGCTGACATAATTGCAGCTCACTCCCCAGGTACCGATCATAAAATCTGGCACGGATCACCGGTGTGGTTTATTGACGGTAACCCGATTGTCGGCTATGCCGCTCGTAAGAATAATGTACAGCTCCTGTTTTGGAGTGGACAATCGTTTGACGAAGCTAGTTTACAACCCGAAGGGTCATTTAAAGCCGCAGACAGGCGCTACACCAATGTGGACGAAATAAATGAAGATGATGTAATACGCTGGCTGCAAAAAGCACGCGACATTCAGTGGGATTACAAAAATATCGTCAAACGCAAGGGTAGACTAGAACGACTCGTCTAATCTGTAGGTTTTTCTACAGGCAGCCTGATCAAGCCTGCTACACTATATATAATAAGGAGAATTATCATGGCAGCACAGCTTAATAGTTATATTCATTTTAACGGCGACGCTAAAGAGGCAGTTGATTTTTATCATTCTGTATTCGGTGGCAAAGTAATGATGAATACTTTTGGTGAATACGCCGACAAGATGCCGATTACGGACGACGACAAAGACAAAGTTATGCACGCCTACATTAAGGGCGACAACGACATGAACATTATGCTCAGCGATACGCCAGCTGGCATGCCCTACAACGACGGATCGCGCGTAACCCTCAGCCTCAGTGGCGATGACGAGGATATACTCCGTAACTACTGGGGCAAGCTCAGCGAAGACGCAGAGATCACCATGCCCCTCGACAAATCACCGTGGGGCGACACCTTTGGTATGCTCACCGACAAGTTTGGCGTGGAATGGATGGTTAATATCGGACCGGTTCAGGGTTAACCCACCAACACGACACAACAAACGAGCTGCCTAGATCGCAAGGCAGCTCGTTTTATTTTTTGACGGCGTTAACCCAGCCCTTGCTCTTAAACACGGCCCAAATCGCCATCGAATGGCCGTGGCCCAACTCAAATTCATCGGCTAAAAATTTTACGAGCTCCGACGCCTTCATGTCCGGACTGAACACGCCAGCGGCTTCGGCGGCTTCTTTTAATTGCTCCGGAGTTTTGCCAGTTTTGGCTTGAATGTTATCAATATAGGCTTGAAATGACATATGTTCATGTTAGCAGAGGGTATATTGTTTGCCCATATACGTTAATAATCCTCTTTAGGATTGTCGCCCGGCTTTCGGCCCCATCGCCATTTTGGCTTTGGGCTTTTGGAAGCTACCAGTGCCAAAAACATTGCGGTTAGCACGACTGTAAAAAGAATAAATACGATTGAAACAGTTGCCTCCGACGTAAACATTTCATCTATCGAGGCAGAGCCAATGACCAGCACAAAAATATAGCCACCCAAGGCGATCCAGCCCTCGGAGGTAACAGGTACCCAGCCATAGCCGTAACGTCGGCGCTTGAACCAGTATTCCATACGTATATGGTAGCAGTTTTGAAGTTAAAAGAGCCAGTTTTTGACTTCGCTCATCACCGCCTCGTAGATAATTTTGTGCCCAGCGCTATTAGGATGCAGCCCGTCGGCAAGTAGGTCATGTTTATTCGCAAACAAGGAATTGACATCCACAAGTGTAACCCCCTCACTTTTGGCGACGGACCCAAGCACATCATTAAAGGCATCGATACGCGCGTTGGTATAGCACTTACCTGTTGTCGACGCAGGAAGTGGATTAGTAAGCGACTCATCAACAGGGCAGAGATTTACGAAGGCAATATTTTTGGCGAACAAACGAGCTTTATGCACAAGTTGGCTAAGCTCCTGCTCGTACTGTGAAGGGCTTGAAATGGTTCTACCATCGGTGTACGAAACGGTATCATTTACACCTATTGCAAAAACGACCCCATACTCTGAATTAGGCCAAAAGCGAGCCTCAGACTCTGACTCGAACCGTTCAAGCACCTGCGCGGTTATGTTCCCGTCCACCCCCAGGTTGTGCACGCCGTGGTAGTAGGCATAGCTTTCGTCAATATCACGGGCAAAAACGCTCGCACGGAGGCGATCAGCCCAGCCGCCCTCTTTGTCCCAATAGCCCTGAGTAATGCTGTCGCCAAAAATTAGGAGTATCATATGACTAAATATAACAAACTTTATAAGGGATTATTTTTACTTTCATTATGAGTGATCAAGCAAACGACAAATCAGCCTCAGAGCAGATCGACGACATCATTAAGCTACACAGCAACTGGAAAGGCGAAATTTTAAAGCAAGTCCGCAGCGTTATTCTTAAGGCAGACCCGGATGTGATCGAGGAAGTAAAGTGGAAAATGCCTTCTCTGCCCGAAGGCCGCCCGGTTTGGTCGCATAACGGCATGATGTGCATCGCCGAAGTTTTTAAGAACGACATTAAACTGGTGTTTTTTAAAGGCGCGTTGATGCAGGATCCTAAAGGTTTGTTTAACGCTCGTCTGATGAGCAAGACCGATCGGGCGATTGAGTTTCGCGAGCGAGATGTGGTGGATGTGGATGGGTTGGCCGGGTTGGTGGTTGAAGCGGTTGGACTTAATGAGGCTAAACGTTAACTCTGTAACGCCTCAACCACATCTTGTGAGCTCGCCACGCTACCAAACGCACCATCTTCGATTTCAATCGATTCTATCGACCAGTCGTACAAATGGTCGTTCACAGCGCCACACGCGTCTGCAATAGTAATGCATTTATAGTTTAGGTCACAGGCGTTACGCAATGACGAATGCACGCATACATCGAATGTGTTTCCACAAAAGAGTAGGGTGGTTATTCCTAATTCTTGTAGGCGGTCATGAATATCAGTCGACATAAAAACCCCGCAGGTTGTTTTGTCTAAAACTATCTCATCGTTTTCCGGCTTTAGCTCTGGAATAATCTCCCAACCTGGTTCGCCTCTCAAAGATGTAAGGGGAAAAGAATCTTGATCGGGCGCTGCGCTGTTTCCATCCTCAATTCGATATTGCCGCGTAAAAATAATGGGAAGTTTTTCTTGCCGGGCCGCAACTAAAACCTGCCGAATGTGCGGTATCGGTCTGCATAGCCTCTCTATGTCGTAGCCCGCTTTATCCATATAATATCCAGGCGAACAATAATCGCCTTGCATGTCTATGACTATGAGAGCCACTTTGTCAGACTTTAAAACTGCAGAAAGTTCAAGCTTGTTCATTGCCTTACTATACCAAAGTGTGATGTCTTAGGCCTTATTGTGACTGTTTCAATTAGTCTACGTTATTGAGAACAAAACTGATGGATAGAGAAGAAGCACGATTACCGCCAGTCCAAATAATGGCTTTCGGTAATCACTTTCATTATAAAAACTCACTATCCCCCAAGCACAAACACCAGTTTGCAAAACCATTAATACTACAAATAAGAGCATATCCGACAATCCAAGCAACTCGCTCAAAGTCCTGACAGAATTTTCTGGATACGACGAAACAATGGAATTGCGATACATGCCAATTGCATAGAATACAAGTAGCATTGCCGGTAAGTAAGATGGTGGGGTATGGGTATTGGCCTTATGGGCGGATCGTAAAGCATAGGCAAGTCCAGTCACACATAATACAGAAACAAGCAACGACACAGAACCAAATACAATCGCCTCACCCGGGGTTCCGTATAAGATTGAGTCGTTGAAGCGTGTCGCCTCGAGCAATGCTATTGCAAGAGCCATAGCAAAACTTGCGCCGTAGAGAACTCGGATGGTTTGCTTTTGTGTACTCATTACTAGAATAGTATCTAAACTTAAGTAAAATGCAAATCACACACTACTGGTTCAACAACCAACTGTGGTGGCGATTTGACGCCGCAGCGACCCACGATCGCTGCGCGAATTATCCTGGGTTCGGGCCGACACAAAATCCTCCATTGACATACGGCTGCAATCAAAACGTTTCAAACGTATCACTTTGAATTAATCTTGCATAAACTGCTTGAGCTTGTCTTCGTATACCTGTTTTTTGCCGGGTATAGTGTCTGCCCCTCGTTTATAGGCAGAGATTAACGATTCTTTATTTAAGACATAAATTTTGCTACCAACTGTGGTTATTTCTTGCGACTGATCCGACAATTCGCTTAAATAATTCTCTTTTGCATCGAAAGATATTTTTAAATCGTCATAAAAAACTTTAATTGAATCGTAGGTGGTTACCTCATGCTCAAAGCCTAACCTGTTTAGGCCTGCGATTAGTTTGTCGAATGCATGTTTATTGATTAACAGATCGATATCATTAATTTGCACGGTATCATCTTTAGTATAGAAATAATACGCGAGACTGCCGTAGACAATTGGATTGAGTTCACTAATTTCTTGGTCGGCTAAAAGTTTTTGCAAAAAGGCAAGAAGGCGTAATGTATATTCTGAATTTTTTGTATGTATCTCCATTGCTTTATCATATACAAAAATTTCTTGTAGCAAAGGGTATTACTGTTGGCTGTTCGGGGGCATCTGGGGTCGTTCGCTGCGCTCTCTCTTCCACTCGGTCGCAAAAGAATATACTTCGTGCATTCTTTTGCTCGCTCGCTACACCGAACCCAAAATTGCTTCGCAATTTGCTGGGTTCTCGCCCTATATGGCTTGTTTCTCCAAGAAAAAACCACCCGCACGGGGTGGATTTTTCTTGGAGGGCCATCTGGGGCTCGAACCCAGGACACCAGGCTTAAAAGGCCTGTGCTCTAACCTGCTGAGCTAATGGCCCGTATTATTTGTGCGCTCATTTTTTAGAGCGTAAGCTACATACTAGACAGAAATGGACTATAACAGATTATAATCAATCTGTAAATTGGATTATTGAGCGTCGCTAGATTGTTCCGGCTTGCTTTTATTTGCGCCTTCCAGGCTGCGCTTAAGCACTTCAATTACACTTAGAGCGTGTTCGCGTGACATGCCAACCCGCGAAATAATAACCGGCTTACCAGCTGAGCCATTTGATTGCACAAAATTCACAACCACACCAAACTTATTGCTCACCACTTTGACAGTATCGGTGTAGAGCACCGGCATGATCATAGATTCAACTTCCTTAGCTAAATCATCAAGAAAAATATCAGTATCAAGGTCAAAGGTGAACTCATCTTTTTTATAACCTGCGAGTTCCAGCAAGCGCTCTGCTTCTTGTTCACGTAACGTAAAATGTCGAGCCATTAACTCCAAGAGTTCTGGCTTTGGTTGCAATGTTCCCTGCTCAATCCGCTCGATGGTTTCCATGTCGAGTTCCAATGCGTTGGACACGTCTTCGATCGATTCGTTCGCCGCTACACGATATGCCCTAAGTGCGACTCCAAGTTCCTTGTATTCTGCCATCTTTGATTAACTCTTTTCGTAGATAATTTTCGTTATATTACTATAACCGATATTCTTCTTATCGGCAATGTTCTATAATCGGTGCATGCATATATCCCAAAATGTCGATTTATCTGATTTTACGTCTTTTAAGACGGGTGGTAAGAGTGAGGTTTTTGCAGTTGCCAAAAACTCCGACGAATTAATAGAAGTAATTACAACTCAGCCAAAACCATTTTGGCTGCTTGGGACTGGTGCGAATTCACTCATTTCGGACAAGGGCCTGCCCGGCACGACGATTCAAATTCAGTTGCAGGCGATGGAATTTAAGGATGATCATACCGTGGAGGTTGAGTCTGGCGTTGTATGGGATGAGCTCGTTATAAAGGCTATCGAAATGAAACTTTGGGGGCTTGAACTTACCAGCGGCATTCCAAGCTCAGTTGGAGCTGCTGTAGTTGGTAATATCGCCGCATATGGCCAGGCTGTGTCCGATTCCTTACTGTGGGTGGACGTTATTGACACTTCACAACCTACTCCTGCACCAAAGCGGCTCATGGCAAGCGATCTTGAATTTGATTATCGCACATCTGTTTTTTCAAAAAATTATAACAATAGCATTATTATTCTGAAGTGCTGTTTCCAGCTTTCACCAACGCAAACTAAGGAACTGAGTTACGAGTCAGCCCTTAAAATCGCAGCCACAGAAAATCTAGACATACACACACTAGATGGCTGTCGTCAAACCATCATGCTTGCGCGTGAAGCAGCTGGTTCGCTGCTCGATGCGAAGCATGCACAACGCACGGCTGGTTCATTCTTTAAGAACCCTGTGGTTACCGAGGAACAGGCAGAATTCATCATGTCATTCGAGGAGCGTCCAGTTACCAAAGAGCAAATCATGAATCAAAACCGTACCCATGGCGGTAGTTCTTTGCGTGTGTCCGCCTCGCATGTACTGCTAGCAGCAGGCTTTGAACGAGGACAGGCTTGGGGCCCAGTCCGGTTGCATCCGGATCATATTCTGAAAATTGAAAATATCGGAGGGGCTACCTCTCAGCAAATTTACGATGTGGCGCAGGAGATTATTCACACCGTCAAAACCAAGCTCGATGTGGATCTTGTGCCCGAGGTGCGTTTTTTGGGCGACTTTTCGTAACGCTTTATTGATCACTTGGCAGAGGGAACTGTAGGCAAAACTCCTCAACTTCGCGCTTGAGAGACGCAAGCTTCTTGTCGTCGTTACGTGCGTCAAGCCCTTGCTTCATCCACCTCGCCACTTTTTCCATGTCGGCCTCTTTCATGCCGCGTGAAGTGATGGCGGGCGTGCCCAAGCGTAGGCCGCTCGGCGAAAATGCCGGTGCAGTGTCGTCGGGGATAGGATTTTTGTTCGCTGTCAGGCCAATTTTGTCGAGCGCAATTTCTGCCTCTTTACCATCGATTTTAAGACTGGATTGCATGTCGATCACCATCAAGTGGTTGTCGGTACCGTTGGTGACCAGCTTAAAGCCGAGTGACATGAGCTCATCGGCCAAGTGCTTGGCGTTTTTGACAACTTGCTGGGCATAGTCTTTAAAGTCTGGCTGCTGAGCCTCGCCGAGCGCTACGGCCTTAGCTAACGTGTTGTTCATGTGCGGTCCACCCTGCAAGCCTGGGAACACTTCACGGTCGATCAGCGTTGGTGCGTTTTCGATTGTCTTTTCATCCGGCTTGAGCGGATTGCTGACTGTGCCGCGGGTCAGTATCATACCGCCGCGCGGTCCTCGTAATGTTTTGTGCGTGGTGGTGGTCACCACATGAAAGCCATAATCAAACGGGTTGGCTAGTACCCCACCCGCGATCAAACCAGCGATGTGCGCGATATCAGCCATGGCAACGGCATTAATCTCCGCGGCAATATCGGCAAACTTTTGGTAATCGAATTCGCGCGGATACGCTGTAAAGCCAGCTAGCAAAATTTTTGGGCGATGCTTCAGGGCAAGCTCGCGCATCGCATCGTAGTCGATTTCTCCCGTTTCGACGTCTTTCATTTTATAGCGGATAAAATTGTAGAGCTTGGCCATGCGCGTGACTGGGTGCCCATGCGTTAGGTGCCCACCATGCGAAAGATCCATGCCCATCACCGTGTCTCCTGGCTCAAGAAATGCAAAGTACACTGCAACGTTGGCAGGCGCGCCCGAATGTGGCTGCACATTCGCATGATCACACCCAAACAGCGCTTTCGCCCGGTCAATGGCAATTTGCTCAACCGGGTCGGTGTTTTCCTGACCACCGTAATATCGAAGCCTAGGGTACCCTTCTGAATATTTATTGGTGAATTCAGAGCCTAGCGCGTTTAAAACTGCGCGCGACACGTAGTTTTCTGACGGAATAAGCTCCATACCGGAGCGCTGACGCTTAATTTCAGCTTGCAAATATTTATCAAGTTCTTTGTCGTTCAACATGTTGCTTGTCCCCTCCATCCACCAGGCATCTGTTAGTGTATTTCAGCATAAGTATAGCAGATCAGAAGCATGAAAATTGCGCTGTAAAATTATCTGTTCTCTCTATTCCGAGCTTGTCACGTTTATATCACAAATGATAAGATAGGGCTGTTTCAAATCAGACCGTCACATACACATATCAGGAGAAACAATGTCTACAAGTGCAGAGAAAATTGGCCGACTCGTTGCCGAAGTGCGACAACAACGCGGTATGACGCAAGCCGAATTTGCCAGCGCGCTTAACACTAGTCAGAGCGCCGTGAATCGGATCGAAAAAGGTAATCAAAACTTGAGCCTCGAAATGCTCGGTCGAATTAGTGAAGTGCTTAATAAGCAATTAGTTAACATCGAAGCAAACACCACCAACTTTACCATCGAAGGTGGCCGCGAACTCAGTGGCGAGATAACTACACTGCCTTCAAAGAACGCCACGGTGGCAATAATGTGTGCTGCGCTGCTCAACAAAGGCTCCACGACTATCGTTAAGGCGCCAAAGATCGAAGAAGTTTTTCGTATTATTGAAGTTCTGCAGAGTATTGGCGTAAAGGTGCGCTGGAAGAATGATGGACAGGACCTTGAGATCGCTCCGCCAGCCAAAATAAAAATTGAGAATATCGATGCCACATCGGCACGCAAAACCCGCACTGTGATTATGATGATGGGGCCGCTGCTGCATGAATTTAAGTCGTTTGAATTGCCATATGCCGGTGGCTGTCAGCTGGGAACGCGTACTGTGCGTCCACACTTACACGCCTTAGAAGCTTTTGGTATTGAAGTTAAAGCTGCAACGGGCCGCTACCAAATTACGTCCAAGAATCTATTGCCTAAAAAGCCAATTATCATGTCCGAGATGAGCGAAACCGCGACCGAGAACGCCATAATGGCAGCGGCGCGTGCTAACGGCATTACTGAAATTAGATACGCCTCGCACAACTACATGGTACGTGACTTGTGTTACATGATCCAAGCTATGGGTGTAAAGATTGAGGGAGTCGGCACTAATACGCTACGAATTCACGGCCAAAAGCATATTAAAAAGAATGTTGTTTACGCCCCTGCCGAGGACCCAATTGAAAGCATGGCGTTTCTCACTATCGGCGCAGTAACCAACTCTGAAATCACCATTAAACGCTGTCCAATTGATTTCTTGCAACTTGAAATACTAAAGCTCGAGCAAATGGGGTGTAAGTTCGAAATTAGTGAAGAATATAAAGCTAAGAACGGCAAAAGCACACTAGTAGATATTAAAACGCTCAAGCACGGTCAACTCACAGCCGCTGAAGACAAAATTCATTCCTTCCCCTACCCTGCCATAAACATGGATAACTTACCTTTCTTTGCGCCGATTGCAGCCATCGCCAAGGGCAAAACACTTATTCATGACTGGAGCTATGAAAACCGTGCTATCTACTTTACCGAGCTAAACAAGCTCGGCGCAAACGTGGTTTTAGCCGACCCTCATCGTGTGTATATTGAAGGGCCATCAAAGCTCAAGGCCGCCGATGTTGTGTGCCCGCCTGCTCTACGCCCGGCAGTGATCATTATGATAGCAATGCTTGCCGCCGAAGGAACAAGCGTGCTTAGAAATGTGTATTCGATCAACCGTGGTTACGAGGATTTGGCAAATCGGCTCAATGCTATTGGCGCCAACATCAAAGTCATCCACCATATTTAATTACCCTGCAAACGTCACTGTGCGAGCGGAATAGAGAGAACTATACGCGCCCCGTTGTTGCTCGTAAGAGACAGTGTGCCATTATGGCGCTGGACTACCGCTTGGGCTATTGCGAGCCCCAGCCCGCTAGTGGAGTTGCGCTCGGCATATAGGCTCACAAAAGGTCTCATTGCTTGACGTTCTATCAGTTTTGGGATGCCCGGACCAGAATCCTGCACTGTAACCTGAGCCATATCGCCACTGCTCATGCTTGTAACGCGAACATCTGCATCGCTGTAGCGCAAGGCATTATCGAGTAGCTCCGTAATGACTGCCGTCAGGCCAGCTGCATCGCCTTTAACGATGACGTTTGGCGCGACGTTTATCTGTATACGCTCACGGTCCCAACGGTTTTCTCGGTTCTCTACATTTGCTTCGATCAGCTCAGCAAGATCGAGTCGCTTAAATGTGCCCGCATTGCCAACGGTATATCGCTCGATCAGCTCTACACGGCTCAGCATGTTAGAAATTTGATCAATTATCTCGGTACGCCTAGTGGTTTCATCGAACCGGAAAACGGTTAATTGGCTACGCAGGGCATGAATTGTCTGCATAAGTAGGGTTGGCGATTCTGAGGTAGTTTTACTCATCGGCAATCATGTACCCGGTACCGCGCACAGTCTGTATGGAAGCCTGCGTGCTTGCACCATCAAGTTTTTCTCGTAAATACCGTATATACACCTCCAATCGGTTGCTGCTTGTATTGGAATATACTCCCCAAACATTTCTGAGCAACTCCTCCTTGCGGACAGCTTGGTTCTTATGCCGCATCAGATATTCCAATAAACAATACTCCTTAGGCATGAGTTCGATATGATTGCTTTCGGTCTTAACCGTTTTAGACAAGATATTCATAGTTATGTCGCCGCATTGGATGACCTCTCCGAGCGTTTGTACCGGGCGACGCAACAGAGCACGAATGCGTGCCATGAGTTCATTTGGACTAAACGGTTTTGGTACATAATCGTCTGCACCAGCATCCAAACCAGTTACTCGGTCAACAGTGGACCCACGCGATGTAAGCATAAGAATAGGGGTATGCAAAGCCTGGCCCCGAAGTTGTTTGCAAAAATCTACACCCGAGCCGTCTGGCAAGTGAAGGTCTAGTATTATAAGGTCGAAGCGCTCATCGTGAGAAAGCTTTTCTTTTGCTTGCTGCAGCGATGAAGCGCCTTCAACTACAAAAAGCTCTTTTTCTAAATATGCGCCAAGAATCTTTTGGAGCTTAATGTCATCTTCAATAATAAGAATTCTCATGCCTTCTTTATCCTTATTTGTCAACACAATCATACAACAAATCAGATGATATTGGAAATAAGCGTAGCTCGTTCTCATAATTTTCTAATGTTTAGAGAAAGGTTTAAGTTGTACTCTAAACTGCCCGAACACACAGCGACAGCCTTTACGTACAAATTTATGCTATGATAAAGGCACATTGGAGCAAGTTTGAGGTTGTTTTGTGAAAGAAGACGATAGTCTTGTGTCAGGCCAAAACGATGCTGAGCCGAATCAGCCACTAGCTGAAGTTGCACCAGAATTTCACTATTCGTGGCTGCAACTCCACAAAATGCATTTATTTTTAGCTGTAGCCGTCGTGTTTATCGGCGGAGCAGCTTTTGCTTTTATATTGAGCCATGACAGCAAGACAGAAGCACCAAGCCAAACGGACACCCAAAATTCGCAGGCCTCAGAGCAAAATCCTAACTCATCTGTAGCCAAGCTTGACCAAATTATTTACGCCCACAACGACGTAGACAGATTACCGCGCAGTATATTTAGCCGACCAGCTAGTGGCGGTGATCGCACGCAGCTTAACGGCAGCATTAAGAGCACGGCCACCAATTTGTCCCGCGACGAAAACGCTTACGCATTCTTTGATCCAAGCTCGCACACCATCTGGTACGGCAAAGACGACGAGCCCGCCGAAAAAATTTATGACGTGAATCACACTTTTGAGATGACAAGGCTGAAGCTAGACAAGAAGCATAACTCGATACTATTTTCAGTCGTACAAAGCAGCGATTCCGGCCTAGCTGAGCTTGAGACACGCATCGTCGAGATAAATACCGAAGGTTCCGACCAGAAAATATTATTAACAGAGAGCACCGATGCAGGCGCATTGTTCGTTGAGGACTGGAATCCAGAGACTGATAAAGTGTTGTTTCGACGTTCTTGTTGGGGTTGTGATGGCTATAATGCCGACCTATATCTGTTAGACGGCGAGAAGCAGTCCAAGATTTACGACACAGATGATTATGAAAGCCCTACTCTCAGCTATGCCGCATTGGACGATTTAAGCAAAATTGTCTTCGTGCGCGGCAAGGTATACAGCGACCAAGAGCGAGAAGACTACAGCATTGTTAACGCCGGGTTAGGAAGCCCCGTTGGTCCACCATATGAGCTCGTAGAACTAAACATCACAACCGGCGAGGAACAAGTGCTCAAAACGTACGGCGCGATACAGGATATTTCCAATAAGAGCTTTGTGCCCTCATTCTCAGGCTGGGTGCACGAGGGCGACACGCAAACACCCTATTTTACCTATAAAAACCAGCTGTATCTTCAGAACGCGAGCGGAGACTTTGACGTTGTCTTCGAAAGCGACTCTGCAAATATTGCAAATGTTTACTCGGTAGACTCGAGTGAAATCGTCGTGGGACTTGAGGCCAAAGACGGCGAAACCATCACCTACTTTAATCGGCAAACAAATAAAGCAAGCACCGTCATGGAAACTTCGTTCTACACCCTTGTTTTGGCACTTACTCGCAAAACATCATAAGCGTAGAAAAGTCGTACCATAGGCACTACCACGAAAAAACCAGCTCCGTAAAGCTGGTTTTTTCGTGGTACACCGGGAGGGAGTTGAACCCCCGACACGCGGGATAGAAGCCCGCTGCTCTATCCGCTGAGCTACCGGTGCCAATCTGGGATTGTAGGCAGATTATACACGTGGTGCGGGTGGCGAGAATCGAACTCGCAGCTTCTGCTTGGAAGGCAGATATATTAGCCATTATACGACACCCGCGTGGTGCCTCTGAACGCACAAAGTCTTGAGCGCTCTACTTAAATCAGTCTAGTTAAAATTGCGACTCAGTCAAGTAATTTTAATCCAAAGGCTATTGTAACATTTTTTCAGTAAAATGACAGATGGATGATCGAGACCGCCACACCTCCTATAAACAGCACACTCTGCGTCAGGCTCACCTAGAGGCGATCCATGACGGGGCGTTCGGCTGGCTACTAAAGTAGCCACAGTCTATTTATAGGAGGTGTGGCGGTCTCGATTTAGCTTTGTCATGTACTTATCTGACTGGCATTTGCCGTAGATATATGGTATGTTAGCTAGCGTTCGACAAGACACATCCACTTATACATATGGCGAATGTAGCTCAGTTGGTTAGAGCGTCGGGTTGTGGTTCCGAAGGTCGTGGGTTCGATCCCCATCATTCGCCCCAGGTTTTGAATAAAAGACTTCCAGATTCTGCGAAGTCTTTTTGTTTGCTATGATTAGCCTATGTCAAAAAACACAAGCGAAATTGAAAAAGCTTGGCAAGGTTTTGAGCGTCCAGGCGACGGCACCGTATTCCGGCATTATAAAGGTGGCTTGTATGACATCGTCGCCACTGGACTTATTGAAGAATCGCTTACGCCATGTGTCGTGTATCGTTCGCAGGAAAACGGTTTAGTTTGGGTCAGGACTGCCGAGAATTTCTTTGAACAGGTACAATTCGAAAGCAAAATCACACCACGCTTTAGCGCAGTCTACTAAATACCATGCACAAACACATCAAGAACATCAAACTGCTCTATGCTGCCAACTTCTTAACTGGGCTTACATTTTGGTACCCAATTGAAAAACTATTTATGCAGTCAATCGGCATTACACCGTTTGGAATTGGTATTAACGCCGCCGTATTTTTGGTAATAACTGTGGTGTTTGACGTGCCTTCGGGTGTGTTGGCCGACAAGTGGCACCGTAAATACACACTCATGCTGGGGCTAGTATGTTTGGCACTTAGTTCCGCGATTATAGGCGCAAGTGACAGTATCGGGCCGTATTTGTTTGGCACGGCCTTTTTTGGTGGCTACGTGGTACTGACGTCTGGTACGTTTCAGGCCATTATGTACGACTCGTTGGCTGAGGCAAAAATCGCCAAACTATATGACCGGTTCCAAGGGCGCTCATACGCCCTCTTCCTGGCTGGTGTGGGCATCGGGTCACTTGGCGGCGGTTATTTGGCTGACTGGTTTGGCTTCCGCTCGGCGTTCTTCTTGTCGCTCATTCCAACTGGCATTGGCATTTTGGTTCTCAGTCAGCTAACCGAGCCAACCATTGCCAAAAAAACTCATGATACAAAGTTCTTCACGCACATCAAAAGTAGCGCGCGTGACCTGCTCAACCATAAAGTACTCCTGCATCTTGGATTGTTTATTATCGCAGGAGGGCTGTTGCGCTCCACCCAAAACGAATTCTCTGGATTGTATTACATTGCGCTTGGCTTTGGTGCCATAGGCTCAGGTTACGTCAATGCCTTTAAGTGGTTCTCGGGTACACTTGGCCAATATTTAGCCGAAAAGACCGGCAGATCTATCTTAAATTATGTCCCAGTAATGTTCGTGGCGTTTTTACTCTTTACACTAATTGACCAAACGTGGGGTCTGCTCTTCTTCTATTTGGCCGTTCTTTGTCATGCCATGATGCAGAACCAAGCTGAGGCCGAGATACAGGACAACACACCTTCAGAGACGCGCGCCACAACGCTATCGCTGCTCGGTTTTGTAAGCAATATCATCCTCATTCCGGTTGGACTATTTTTTGGATGGCTGACACAAGAATATAACGTGTACGTGGCATATCAGATGATAGCCCTGATTGGATTTGCCTACCTCGTTACATGGCTGTTGGTTGGTCGGCAGACTATTCGTCCGGCATTGCTTGCAAATCCTCGTTTTAAAACTGCTTCTGAAGACCCCATTACCGAACTAGTGTAAGGCACTCATTTACTTCTGAAAAGTTACGCATTCTTTTTGACGACAAAAATTCAGGAAGTGAACCGCTACACACCTCCTGCAAACAGACTGTGGCTGCCCTGGCAGCCAGCCGAACGCCCCGTCACGAATCATGCAATGATTCTGATGCAGAGTGTGCTGTTTGCAGGAGGTGTGTACCGGTTCAACCACAGAATATGGACATTTTATGTTGTTTATGCTATAATAAAATATGCTACGCTTATAGAGGTGTTAAGCCGTATATAGCGTTAGCACAATTCTCGTGCCCATAGGGCACGGGTGCATTTTGACAAATCAGGCAAGCAAGTATTTCCCTTGTAGCTCGCACGGTGGCGAGTGAAGCGTGTGTTTTTACGATACTTCGTAGAATACAGGCTCCACTCGTCAAATACGCGGGCGGTGGATCAAACCAACCTAGAGGGAGAGAAAAGAACATGGCAATTCTCGGTATTGTAGCGTTGGCCGCTTTTGCGTTCGTCGTCATCGGCGGGCTCGCTGTCATCCTCATCATGAGGACCACTCCGGTGGAAGACAGCATGCCGACGATGAACGAGATCGCACAACGGCCAGTTCTACGGCTTGTTGAGCCGACCGACGGCGAAGCTATCGATCGGGCTTCCTACGATGTAGCGCAGCGGCTCCTCAACGGCCACCATCCCGATGGCCGACCGATGGGGGAGTTGACCACCGCCCTGGATCTCATCGAACTTCAGAGGTTGGCGGCCGACCTGGAGGAGAGGCGGAACTGATGTTCCGCATCAAACTCCTGCTCCGGCTTCCGTTCCTGTCGCGCAAGTTTCGAGCAAAGGCCGTCGACCCATTGTTCCTACGTGTATGCCAAGAGGCAGCCCGCCGGACAGATGCCGTGAAACTCGCCTAATACGGCGACACAAACTATCCACGCCCACCATGGGCCCAACCCGAGGACCAGTCTTGCCTGATTTGTCCTCAACCAGTGCGCTGCACATCATTCGCAGCGTATTGGTTGAGAAATTTATAACGTATTTAAGAAAACGGCCGCCAGTAGAGGCACCGTAATATTGTCGAACCCACCGGCGGTGGTGCCTTCAGCAACGGTGAGCACTACCGCATACACGGCGATCAAGCCAGGAGTTAAGTTGGTGAAACTACCGTGCATAAACACATACGTAGTCAAAAGCGTGAGCGCTAAGCAAAAGAACACGAAGCTGCCCAGCACCGACTTCTGCCCGCCGGGAACATAATAAATAAGCTTGCCGAACGGCCGGCCAATCACCGCAGCAAAGCCATCGGCGAGCGCCATAGTGAGCACAGCAAAAGCATAAATCGATAGGTCATCGTACAAGAGCACCACTAAAACAAGTGAGAGTGGATAGAGGAACTGGCCAATGGTCCATCGGCTCACATCTTCGTATCTATCAAACATATGCGCCAAGAACCGGCCAAGTCGGAATCGCTTTGCAATAGCATTATGTTTGGTAAAGTCGGACAGCAGTGACAGACTCACGATGCCAACAAAGAACATGCCGTGGAACACAAATATTTCCATGCGCGTCATGAATACCGCCAAGCAGGCCGACCAAATGCCGACTGAAATATGAATCGCCTTACGGCCATACTCGCCTGGCAGCAATCCCAGCCTTCCAAAACCGTCTACGCTCACATAAATCCCACCTACAACAACGGTCGCTAGAAACAAATTTATAAGATCAAGCCCACCCAAGACATCTAACATGCGCTACACCTCGCCGGAAACTTCGGCTTCGAGCTCTGGCTGGTCGAGCGTCAGGGTTGAGCCGGGCCGGAATGCGGATTCCAGAATTTTGCGGGCCACCAAGTTCTCTACGGTACGCTGAACCATGCGGCGTAACGGACGAGCACCAAGGCGCGGGTCATAGCCTTTGGCTGCCAACCATTGCTTGGCAGCGGGTGTTAGGTCGACCGAAACCTTTTGCTTCGCCAAGTTCTTGTTAATGCCCTTCAGTAATAAATCAACCACTTGCACCAGCTCTTCCTGCTTGAGCGGACGGAAGACTACCATTTCGTCAAAGCGGTTCAGAAACTCCGGCTTAAAGATGTGGGCGTCAATCAGGCTATCTATAAATACTTTTTCGAACTGCTGCACTTCGTAACCAGCATCGATATATTTACGAATCGCATCGGCACCCGCGTTGCTGGTGGCAATCACAATTGCGTCTTGGAACGACACTGGTTTATTGTTGGCATCGCGCATGATACCTTCGTCGAGTAGTTGCAGAAATACATTTACCACTTCGGGATGGGCTTTTTCAATTTCATCAAACAATACAACCGTAAACCGATTGCGCCCGATTTGCGACAGGAAGCTGGTTGGCGAAGATACATCGAGCAGTCGTGACACATCACTACTTTGCGTAAATTCGTTCATGTCAACGCGCACCATTTTGGCTTCGTCGCCGAAGTACACTGCCGCAACCGCTTTAGAAAGTTCTGTTTTTCCTACACCGGTTGGCCCAAGAAACAGGAACGTACCCATGGGCCGGTTAGGATTATTCACGCCGCTGCGCGCACGACGTAGCGCATCGGCCACAACCTTCACCGCGCGGGTCTGGTTGATCATGCGCTTATGAATCGCTTCTTCCAAGTTCAGCAGTTCTTGTTTTTCGTATACGTTGGCAGTTTGCACCTTCACTCCTTGGGTGGCTTCTACGCTTTTTTGTACCGAGACAGCGGTGATGAGTTTGTTCTCGGCGTGATTAACCGAATTTTCGAGCAGCGTGATTGCCCGGCCTGGCTGCGAGACGTCACGCATGTAGCGGTCGGATAGCTGAATGGCTTCTTCGAGAGCCGGATAGGTGATGATAGTCTTGGAGCGCGACTCAATAAACAGCGATTGGTCTTCTAGGATGCGCAAAGTGGCGTTGCGGGTTGCCTCTGGCACAACCAGGTAGTTGAGCATACCGGCCATGGCTTGGTTTTGCGCGGCAACCGTTTGCCATTCGGTTGGCGTCATGGCAAAAATCATTGGTACGACGCCGTTTTGGATGATCGGCAAGAGTACCTGGCTCAGGTTAATCATGCCGGTTCCTTCCTTAAAGAAGCTAGCTGAGTCGTCAAAGAACAATACAATGTTTTTAGCCTTTTTGGCTTCGGCGATGATAGTCAGGACAGCCATTTCTACACGACTAGCATTGTTGCTCATGGTGATAATGCTCGAAGCGTTGAGCAAGAAGACCTGCTTATAGCGAATGGATGGCGGTACGGTTGGATCGGTCAGAATCTTTTGCGCGAAGGCATAGGCGGTCATGGTCTTGCCCACGCCCACATCGCCCACCAGCAAAACGTTCTGACGACCGCCGCTCATAAATTTGATTATTTCATTGAGGGTTTTAATGTGCGCAGAGACATCACGGCTCAGCAATTTACCGCCCTGCTCTACTTCGGCCGTTAAGTTGCGCGACATCTGATTAAGGGTGGGAGTGTAGCCAGACGTCCAGTCCCGCGCCAGCCCCCCAAAGTGATTACCTTTGTCTCTAAAATCACGCAAGGCTTGATGATGGTGAATCCAGTCGATGCTGCTCTCAAGCTCTTTAAGACCGAGTCGTTGCTTGGCGAGGATTTCGTCGTAATCGGGTAGCGTAATAATCAGCGCGACCATCAGTGATGCAACGGTGATAGACGGTGCCTTGTGTTTTTGACTCAGCTGCAAGGCATACGCCAATACAGTCTGAGCCTGCTCGGGTGTTTTGCTTAGCAACTCGTAATATTCTGGGCTGATACCGTAGCGCACGCAGAAAAAGCGCTGCTGCCACGAGCCTTTTACGCCTTGCCAAATACTGTAAGGCGAATCGATATCGTGCAGTTTGCCAATTACATCGGCCGAGACTGCGTACTCAACCCTGATTGGCTGCGATACATCTGCCTGCAAGCGTGGGTCAAGCTGCTTGATGTCGTACTCATACCACACAAGCGGCAGCGCGAGCAAAGATGACAAGGCAAGTAGTAACGATCCGAGCAATGGCTGGCCGACTACCCAGAGTGCTATGCCGCCTAGAGCCAAGAATAAAGCTGCCAGCGTTATAGTTAGTCTGATTGGCTCACTAAAGCTGTCGTAGAACCGGCTCTTACGCGCTCGCTCAGAATGATAATTAAATACAAAGCTCGGCTGCATAGCTATACACTCACCCCTATGGCGATGATAATAATAGAGGCCAGCGGCAGAATAGGCCACAGCACAAATACCAGCAGATAAAACACAGTTACAAAACTAAGAACTACAATTGCCGCGATGAGGGCGAAGACTCGCACAAAGAAACCAACCATGCGCGAAACCAAATTGTCCACTAGTGCAGCAAGTTTAGCCTGCAAGGCCTGATCTTTACGGGCCTGCGAGATGTTTTGGCGCCACGGCGAGAACATGGTGGCAAACAAAATACCGATCGAGAAGTAATCAAGCCAATTTTTGAGGTGTTGCCCTAGCATAGTGAGCCGCTGTGCCCAGCCGGGACCATACCACCACTTTATAAAATCGAGAAACAGCATTATGAGGTCTATTGTATCTCAAGATGCCTGCAAATTGGAGTAAAAAGGGAGGAGGCTGCTATACCCTACACTACTCCTTGACGGGGCGAGCAACATAAATAGTGACAACATTGGCAAACGCTGCTATAATCACCTCCGTTATCTACCAGACCTCGGGGTATGGCGCAGTTGGCTAGCGCGCGCGCTTTGGGAGCGTGAGGTCGCAGGTTCGAGTCCTGCTACCCCGACCACGTTGCATTTTCATTACATTCTCAGGTGAACTTGGCATGCCGCTGGCATTCCAAGGGTCGCAGGTTCGAGTCCTGCTACCCCGACCAAGTAAAACGCCCGCCTTGCAGTGGGCTTTTTACTTGGTTTTGGTCGTATGGACCACGAAACTGCGACCGATAGGTGTAAATAGCCTGTGGCTGTTTACGGAATCCTTGCTTGTCCCATTAGGGACTTTAGGCCGATCAAGCATTTTATGTGCAGCACATAAAATGTTGTCGAGCGAACAGAGAGAGGCGCAGGTTCGAGTCCTGCTACTTGTGTTATAAAATGACCATCCTTAGGACATAAGGTGCCGCATACCATGAAGTAAATGCCGCCGACTCAGGCTTATTAAAATCAATTGAAGCCACAGAATAACTATTTGCACAAAAAAATCATTTTTTGTATCGGGGTGCCGATGATGGTCTGCATACGCAGCCTGCAT
The DNA here is from genome assembly GCA_964536005.1 of uncultured Candidatus Saccharibacteria bacterium. Classification (GTDB taxonomy): domain Bacteria; phylum Patescibacteriota; class Saccharimonadia; order Saccharimonadales; family JBPEXE01; genus CAZHXE01. The sequence goes on along the minus strand of CAZHXE010000005.1, from coordinate 3,049 downwards.
CGGCACCCCTATGCCCACCTGTACCTTCCATCGTATGCAGTCACTAGCCATAACGGTATGATTGCACGGGATATCTTGAGTTCAGTCCTTAAAACACGCCGAGCACGAAAGCCAATACTGCGCTCATGAACGATGCGATGGTCACGAGCAAAGTCACCTGCAAGCCAAACGCGTCTTTCAGCGCAAAGCACAGAGTGGCGGTTACTGCATTCACCATGGCGTGCAGAGTCGACACACCAAGTAATGCAAGCAGAACAAGGTTGTGCTTTGCCGAACTGTCAGGCTTGGACGTGGCTAGAAACAGCAGGGGCAATAAGACAAGACCTATCGCAATCATTAAGCGCTTAAAGAATCTCATCATAGACTCAAGCTGTTCTTCAGAACGCATCACACCCTCCAAGGTGCCGGAAATGAACCAATTAGCCAGAAATACGACTTGATTTATATTATTGTATAAAAATGATGTTTCGTCAATATATGCAATCGACTTACTCATCAACTCTTAACTTGAAAGTAAGAAGGGGCACTTTATAATCCGTGTTATGACGGGGTATGGCGCAGCCTGGTAGCGCGCGGCGTTCGGGACGCCGAAGTCGCAGGTTCAAATCCTGCTACCCCGACCAAAATTAATGTTGACAACTAATAAATATTCTAGTTTAATTGGTCTATCTTAAGCAGCAATTCGCATGTTTAAGTGGAACTTTATAAGTGAAGTGTCGCTCATCAATTTATTGATTACCTGCGGCGCGCCATCATCACGTTGATGCTCGAAGCTGTTTCTTATGAAAGACCGTGCGAAGTTGCAAAACAAGTTTATTGCAGCCTGGCACAGTCTTTCAAAAGACAAACAGTGCGTCATTCCCAGATGCGCCACGAGAGGGGTTAAGGGGTTCGGCTTGGAAAACCGTACGTCTGCTCCACCCTCGGCATTACCGGGAGTCACGTCCCCGGGCATCTAGACGCCTCACAACGACATCAAGCCTGGCCGCACAAGCCAAGCTTCGTTACTGACACCCTGCTGAAGGGTGGATGTCAAAAGCCTTGGGAAAGGCGAGTGAGCAGAACCAGCTAACGGATGAGGCGCACTGACAGCACCTTTTCTTGCAGCTGAATGCAGTGGGGGCGCTTGTCAGGCGCCTCGTCGGTTAGTCGTGCTAAACGCGACTTGTCTGACCGACCCTAGCACACGCAGCTGACGCTAGAGAATTCTTGAAGTGACAACGATTGCGGCCTATGCCGTGTCGTCGCACATGCCAAGAGGAATGATCTAGACTGCGTATCTTCGCCCATACCACTTGGCAATCCTTTGGGTAGCGCACCCATGAGGATGATTGGTAGCCCGTGGCACGAGCATGGGTAAGAGTCTCACCAGACTCGAAGGGCATGTGTTGGGAAGCGGGCCGTAAGGTGTCGCTAAGTTCTCGTGCCGTCACCCGGCCCGCTTCCACCCTTTTGTTTGCGAGCGTTACCGAGCCAACGGCTCGGTGGTCATGTGTTGCACATCGGGATAAAGGGGTGAGCCCGAAGGGTCACGAGAAACAAGTGGCTTCTGAAAGGCTCACCCCACCCCGCTCCAACATCGCAACCACGTCGCCCCATGCGACACTTCACTTAATTCAAACTTTTGTTACCCGCCCCTAGCCGTGAGGCGGTTTTTTGTTTTTAAAATCCTGCATCTTATAAATAAAGCGCGTAGTCTAACTTTAAAATCAGCCCGCATAAGTCTTGCAAATACGCAGACTATGCGGGCATGTCCCTAGCATCCAGAGAGGACGGGTGTGCACCTCTTCAACCTCTCTGGATATGTCAATGCTTCTCAATTAGTTTTGCCTGTTTGCCTGTTCACGGTAGGTGCGCAAAATAGGCTCAAAACGTGCGTTCGCTATAGCCGATAAGGCTTGGGCAAACGCACCAATCAGTGGACCGCCACACGTGCTGATGAGGGCCGTAGAGGTTAGGCAATGCACGCTCCGTTGCACCTGAGGACCTCCAAGCGAGCTACGAGCAGTGGCGTCAAATTGCCGATGAACGCCCGCTAACAAGTTGGTGAGTTGCGGAGTAAGTTGATCGGTTGGCGTTTGAGCCAAAATCACCCAGCCTTGCCCCAGGAACTCTGCCGGCCATGGCCGCAGAGCCGTGATGACTGCAACAACACCATAGACCTGCCCACTTAGCTCCTGACGCATGTGTGCCTCCCTTACCATTCCTATGACTTCATCAAGCGATAGCTGGGCAGCAACCCTTAGTTGGTCAAGCACTGGTCTCGCACCTTCTTCTCAAGTTAGCCTTAATAGGCCAAAACACTGACAAAGAACAAACTAAGTTTTAACACTGGGCCAAACAGATTACAATAACATTTCTCACATGCCCAACAGTTGTTAGACATGCGTGACTAAACAAAAATCTTTCAAAAAAATATGTAAGCGCACGCCCTACTGTAGCTCAATAGCATTGCGCTAGAGACAATTGGCATGTAGGAGGGCGCCGCCACCCAGAAAGGACGAGTAGACTTTGAGCGCCTACCCTCTTCTACCTTTCTGGGTGGTATTCTTTGTATCGACATTACTGATCGTCAGTTATCTAGCGCCTGCCGGAATTGTGCGATCATTGGAGCCAACTCAGTAATTACCATGCCTGCAAAGATTTCGGGCATCGCCAATTTCATTCGTGGCGTCCCGTGCATCGACATAGTTGTAAGTGCAACCATGTTTATACCAGGGGGCATCGGATTTCTGGCGCCTCCGTTCACGATCATGTCTAACCTTGCGCTCAGCCCGTCACGATCTGCCCGTGCCTCTGGAGACAGGTTGTCTGTTGCGGTTTCGGCTAGTATTATCCAGCGCTTACCGGCGAACTCATTAGGAGTAAGATCAGACGCACTGAGATAAAGAAGTACTATACCGGCATAGTAACCTTCTTGCGCCTCACCACGGGCAATTCCCACTTGAATGTATCTTACAGCAGCATTCAGGACATCTTGAGCCTTTGCCTTTAGCTCTTCAATCAAGGTAGATGATTCTTTCTATCCGTACCAGCGAACTGGCAATAT
>CAZHXE010000004.1:0-24993 GCA_964536005.1 uncultured Candidatus Saccharibacteria bacterium | reverse complement strand
TCGTGGGCGGCAAAACTAAGTTATAAATAACGCGAGCAATATTAAGTAAGCGATAAATGAGTAGGGCCAGCGCACACACTGCAATCTGCAGGTGTGCGCTGGCGGGACGGGCATTGGGTTAAGCGACGGTCAGGAAGTGCGCACTCTTCTGATGATGGGTAGTGGTGTCGGCAGTATCAGGGCGAAAAACGACGCCCAGGCGAAGTGCAGCAGCCAAGCTACCGCGGGGAAGAGGTAGATGCACGCCGCTGCAGCGCCAAGTGCTTGCCAGCCGGCGATCTCGTCGTACTTCGCGCCCATCCAGAGTAGTTCCAGCCCGACCAGCCCGAGCAAGCCCAAGGCCACATAGATCAGAGTGTAGTAGCAGTTTGCGATATACCCCTTGCGAGGGTGCGCTACCCGAATATAGCTGTTGACCACGCGCTCGAGTAATACCGGAATGCAGATGAACAGTCCGGTGTGTGTCATGTCGATCGCGTTACGCTCGGCCTCATCGAAGAATGCATTTGCATTCTCCTCGAAGTAGGCAGTCAGCCAAGATTGCGCCCTGGCTCTTGCCATGACCATGACGGCCATCACGGCCATGCCAATGATGACGTAGGTGATGAGGTGAATTGACTTTTTCATGTGCGCTCCCAATGTAGAGTCCTATCTATTGTATTAACATATTTTAAACAATTTGTAAATATACGCGTGTGGTGTAAGCAGAGAGTATAATATTGATTTATATATAGTTTTGTGATATAATATAATCATCTCAAGCAGTACGCTTGGGCGCGAGGCGTCAGATAGGCGCCCGTGAATCTCCGTAGGGAGACGAATTAACATGCAGTTGAGTGCTTCTTTCCGGGCCGCCATCGCCATCGCCGAACTACTCTGTTGTGAAACCCAAGAGTACGGGGTGGCCAGTTTCGCGTTTGATGTTGACGCTGGTGCTGTGCAGAAAAACCAATGGGTCGTTCTACAGGACGACACGTGGCATCAGCGCGTTGACTGCGAGACTCGCAAGTTCGAGATCAAAGTGTACGCACAGGATGACGACGACCGTCGGTGTGTCATGGTACTCACGATCATTCTGTACCGTGACATGGCATATTCCATCTGGAGTCGCGCTGACATCGAGGTGAGCGTAATCGGAAATGTGTTCTGTACGCATCACTACAAAGCTCTGTTCGACAGCGATTCAAGATGCTGGCGCGTCAGGCGAGTGCTTCGGATCGGTACGTTCGGTCATCTCAATCAGCTGATCGAATGGTCGAACGAGTTCTCATTCGCCGACATTACATACATATTTGAAAGGATGCGCCAACAAGCAACCACATGCAGGTAACTAACCTGCAGCCATAACCATCCCCGAGTCCTGTATGAGAGCCCCGAGCCTCATCGCAGGCTCGGGGATTTCTCATTTATACACTCACGACTAGCACCATTGTTATCGCTAAACAGCTATAGATAAGACTTGCGTTATATGCCATAATGAAGCCTGTAATTTCAGAGCGGAAGGATTATTGAAGTCGTGGCGAATAAAGTTCTTAAACGTATTTTTGGTGACGAACAAAAAAAGAAGATCAAGCGCTTGCAAAGGGTTGTTGACGCTGTAAATGCGCAGACAGATAGTGTCGCTAAACTGAGCGATGCAGAGCTGCAGGCAAAGACGGCAGAGTTTGAAAAGCGACTCGGAAAAAAGACTTCGCTTGATGAAATTTTGCCCGAAGCTTTTGCCGTTGTGCGTGAGGCATCCGAGCGTGTACTCAAGATGCGCCACTTTGATGTGCAGATCATGGCTGCAGCAGCCCTGCATCAGGGTTCGGTGGCTGAGCTTCATACTGGGGAAGGCAAGACACTCATGGCGACCGCAGCGGTGTACCTGAACGCGATCACGCGCAAGGGTGTGCATGTAGTGACAGTAAACGACTACCTGGCGCAGCGTGACGCCGGCTGGAACGCGCCGCTATACCACTTTTTGGGCATGAGCACGGCAGTTATTATCGCCAACAATTCCTACATTTATGATCCTGAATTCAGCAATGAAGAGCATGATGACGAGCGCTTTCGTAACCTCAAACCCTGCTCGCGCCAAGAAGCGTACCGGGCAGACATAACCTATGGCACCAACAACGAATTCGGGTTCGATTACCTGCGCGACAACATGGTACGTGAACCTGACGACTTGCGTCAGCGCCCCTTGCATTATGCAATTGTGGACGAAGTTGACTCAATTTTGATCGACGAAGCCAGGACGCCGCTTATCATCAGCGCTCCGGCCATGAGCAGTGGTTCTTCCTATTCGACGTTTGCGCAAATTTCCAAGCGGCTCAAGCCAGAAGATTATGAAGTGGACGAAAAACGCCGCTCAGCCACGCTTACCGACGAAGGCGTAGCGCATGTGCAGGAGATGCTCAATATTGACAACCTGTATGCACCCGAAAATGTGCGTATGATCTACCACATGGACCAAGCGCTCAGGGCCGAAGTACTGTTTAAGCGCGATAAAGACTACGTGGTTACCGAAGACGGCGAAGTCATTATTGTGGACGAATTTACGGGCCGCCTTATGCATGGCCGACGCTACAACGAAGGTCTGCACCAGGCAATTGAAGCTAAAGAGGGCGTTGAGGTACTGCAAGAGTCCATGACGCTCGCCACCATCAGCTTCCAGAACTACTTCCGTTTGTATGACAAACTGGCAGGTATGACCGGTACAGCCGAAACCGAGGCGGAAGAGTTTTATCAGATCTATAAGTTGGACGTAGTAGTTGTGCCAACCAATCGTCCAAATGTGCGCGAGGACAAGCCTGATCGTATATATAAGTCACGCAAGGCTAAATTCAATGCCATTGTGAGCGAGGTAAAGGCATTGCAGGAAACTGGCCAGCCGGTGTTGATTGGTACATCATCGATTGAAAATAACGAGCTGTTGTCTAAGGCGCTTGCCAAAGCAGGCGTGACGCATAATGTTTTGAATGCAAAGCATCATGAACAGGAAGCCGCCATTGTGGCTAAGGCGGGCCAAAAGGGTGCAGTCACAATTGCAACCAACATTGCCGGTCGTGGTACTGACATCAAGCTGGGTGAGGGAGTCAAGGAACTTGGTGGTCTGTTTGTGGTCGGTTCCGAGCGTCATGAAGCGCGGCGTATCGACAATCAGTTGCGTGGCCGTACTGGTCGTCAGGGTGATCCTGGTGCGACGCAGTTTTATGTGTCGGTTGAAGACGATTTGATGCGAATCTTTGGCGGCGACCGAGTAGCCGGACTCATGAACCGACTTGGTATTGATGAGAACACGCCAATTGAAAACCGCTCAATCTCGAAAGCACTCGAAACCGCGCAAAAGAAGGTAGAATCATACCACTTCGACAGCCGAAAAGACGTAGTGCAGTATGACGATGTCATGAACCGGCACCGCAAGGCAACCTATAGCCTGCGCCAAGATATTCTGAAGCAAGAAGACATTGCTGAGAAGATTCGCGAATTACTTGACGAACAGATAACAGTGTTTACTCCGCGCGAGGATGAGAAGCTGGACGAGCTCGTGGGTGAGTCTGCCGCGATCTTTGGTTTTACTGATAAGCTGAAGGAAGAATTGTCTGCAGTAGACAAAGCAAGCTTTAGTGAAGAGCTGAAGCGCAACGCAGATGCTGCTTACCAAGTGAAAGAGTCTGAGTTTACGCCAGAAATATTGCGTCGAATTGAAAAGGAAATTTATCTCCAGGTGCTTGATAATTTGTGGATGCAACACCTCGAGAACATGGGACACCTTCGAGAGGGCATTAGGTGGCGCTCGGTTGGTCAGCGCGATCCGCTGGTTGAATACCGTCGTGAAGGTCAGGCATTGTACGAGCAAATGCAGGCAGAGCTACGTCTCGAAGTAATACGATCGCTTTTCCACGCGCGACCAGTGCAAGAACAAGATCTTGACGAGCCTATCGAAACAGAACTAACCCGAGCTGCCGCTCAGTCATCCGAGTCTGGAGCAAGCGAAAGCGGTGGTCAAGTTACACAAAAGACGGGCTTTAAGCGGGCCGATGCTGTTGAGAAGCAATCAACTGCTGGCGTCGTTACGGCAGAGGCACTACCGGTTGAAAAAACCGAGCGCAAGAAAAAGCGCGATGCGACGAAAAAGAAGAAAGCTAAGCGCAAGCGCGGACGAAAGTAGAACAAAGAAATAGGGGAGAAGACGGTCATGGCACAAACAGACCCAAACTGCATTTTCTGCAAAATCGTTGCCGGAGAGATTCCGAGTTACCCAGTGTGGGAGTCCGAAACGCATTTGGCGTTTTTGACGCCGTTTCCAAATACGCCTGGCCATACTGTAGTGATGCCGAAAGAGCACATACTAGGATATGTATTTAAGGCTGACGAAACAGCAGTTACAGCACTTTTCCGTGCGGCGCGAAGCGCTGCAACAGTAATAGATGTTGCTTTCGAGGACGTCGGCAGGACAGGAATGATTTTTGATGGAATGGGTGTTGCACATTTGCATGCCCAGCTTATCCCAATGCATGGTACTGCTGAAGGTAAAACCTGGGATGATGAAGCTAGTAGTACCGGCTATACATTCTCAGAACGATACGTTGGTTTTATAACTTCAGATAACGGCCCCGAGGCAAGTCCGGAAGAACTCAAAAAAATGGCAGCTAAAATTAGAGGTGAAGCAGCTTGAAGCACTCTGTTAAGAAAATCGTATTACCAAATGGTGTTGAGGGCTTATTGATCGACGTGCCTGATGCGAGCGTCATGAGTTTTGAGTGTAGCTTTCGGGCAGGCGATTTCCTCTCGCCGAAAGGCAAGTGGGAGACCGCCCATGTGCTTGAGCATCTAGTATTCGGCGCCAATAAACGCTATCCAAAGGCACGGCAGTTTCAGGCAGAATTCCAAAAGAATGGCTCGTATATGAACGCAACGACCGGCCCGTCGGACCTCAACTACATCAGTGAATGTGCCGACTTTGAGTGGCAGCGTATTTATGAGCTCATGCTAATCGCCATTGAAAGTCCACTGTTTAACGAGAGTGAATTTAAAGCCGAGATGGGTAATGTATATGAGGAGCTCACGAGCGACCTGAACAATAACTTCCGCCAAATCATTATCAAGGCTAGGCAGCGCTTTGGCCTTACGTCGCTCAGCGATGCCGAGCGAATCGAGCAAATGCAGTCGATCGACCTGGCAGACATTCGTAAACACTACAAGAAAACGCATCATAGCGACAACATGCGCTTTGTGGTCGCCGGTAAGATACAAGGACGACAGGCGGCCATCAAACGTGCGTTTTCTACCATCGATCTACCGCGCGGCGAGCGCATTCAGCTGCCGAACGCAGAGCCTATATCCTTCGGCGACAATGTACATTATTTGGAAAAGCCCGGACTTGGTAATATCTATTTTTACTTTTCGACTTTCGTTGGTCGTGATTTGACTCAAGATGAAGACGATGCGCTGAGTTTGGTGAATACGATGCTTACGGCGACAATTCACTCACGTATATTGGGCGAGGCGCGCGAGCGTGGTCTTGCCTATGATATATCTTCAAATTACACCAAGTTTAAGCAGGCAACTGGTTGGTGGTTTGGGTCGGAACTTTTGCCGCAAAATGCCGAGCCCGTCTTCGAGATCATTGTGCGTGAGCTTGAGCGACTGCTGAGTGGCACAATCGATGAGGCTGACATTTTGTCCGCAAAGCAATACGCCTTGGGCCGCTACCAGCGTAGTGCGCAGACCGTAAGTGGTATAGCCGATGCCTATGGCAGTAGCTTCTTCTTTGATGGCCGAATCGATGATTACTATGATGTGCCGCGCCGCATTTCGCAGATTACCCAAGAGGGAATGCTGGATGTTGTTCGCGCGCTTTTTTCTGAGAAAGTATGGGGCCTGACGATTATGGGTACGGATCAGGCCGAACTGGCTGAGCGCCTTAATACCCAGTTAGCTTCGCTTTGGAAGTAGGTGTGTATTGGTGCTGCTCGTAAATGCCGCACAGTTAGCCTACAATATGTAAAAAGAGCACCGAAATGAAACAACAACCAGATTACGCCGACAAAAAAATATTATTTACCGCCTTTAGCGTCGCAGAGGGGAGCGAAGAACTTGCGGGCTACAGGTTCCTCAAACGCTACGGCGCTCAGGATATAACTACGTTGTATTGGGGTGGTGACGAAATTGCCGCCAAGATCCCAGCTGACGTAAAGAAGATTGAAATCAAACCCCATTATGTCGATGAGCAATTAACCGCGGGTTACGACATGGTGTTTCGGCATCAGACGACACGACCTGATGCAATTGCTAGCCCAATCACTTCCAATGCGGTTGAATTTTTTAAATTCTGCCCGGCGCCAATTATTGCCGTTACGGGCACCAAGGGCAAGGGAACGACCTCATCGCTCATTGCCGCTATTCTTAAAGAAGCAGGTAAGACCGTGCACTTGCTTGGCAACATCGGCACCCAAGCTATCTCGCGGCTGGATCAAATTCAGCCTGATGATATTGTGGTGTTTGAAATTTCGAGCTTCCAGCTCTGGGATTTGCGCGAAAGTCCGCATGTGGCTGTCGTGCTGCTCATTGATGAGGATCACCTAGACGTACATAGCTCAATGGACGAGTATGTGAATGCAAAGGGCAATATCGCTCGCTATCAGCAGGAAGATGACCTCCTCATTTATCACCCCGAAAATGAATTAAGTGCCAAGATAGCGCGGCTGTCTAAAGGCAAAAAGCAGAAGTTTATGACACCAAAGGCAGCCCACATCAAAGATGGCTACGTGTTTTATCAAAAGACCGCCATCATGCCACTCGAAGAGGTTGGTTTAGTTGGTAGGCATAACCTCGAGAACGTATGCGCGGCGATTTCTGCTGCCTGGGAATATACTCAAGATGTGTCGGCTATCGAGGAAGCAGTTAGGGGTTTCACGGGCCTTGAACACCGCTTGGAGTTTGTGGCCAAAAAAGCCGGCGTGCGCTTCTACAACGACAGTTTTTCTGCAGCGGTGCCTGCTGCGATTGCTGCGGTGCAGGCGTTTGAAGAGCCGATTATTGTCGTGTTGGGCGGATATGACAGGCACGTTTCGTTTGCGAAACTAGCAGCTGCGGTGAAGGCATCGCATGTGAAGCACGCAATTTTAATAGGGCAAAACCGTCATCAAATTGCTACGGCGCTCGAAGACGCTGGCTTCCAAGACTATGAATTGTTCGAGGGCCAAGATATGACCGCCATTGTGCAGCGCGCATCCGATCTAGCAGAAAGTGGTGATGTAGTGGTCTTGAGTCCGGGCAGTCCCAGCTTTGACATGTTTGAAAATTATAAGGCGCGCGGCCTACTCTTTAAGGATGCCGTGCATGCATTAAAGCAGGGCGGTCGATTTGAGACGTTCTATTTTGAGTCGTATGACTTTAACTTCGACACGGGCGAGTTGACGCTTAAATATCGTTACGATGCGCAGCACCGCTACGAAGAACGCATGCAATTCGTGCTGCCCGAGCAAGGGGCAGACCGTGAGAAGTTGGGGAGTGTTATCGATGCGCTGTCATTTTATCTATTTATGATAGCCGGTACCTCGTACTACAAACTCTTTCCAACGGCAGAGGTGTCGATTGAGCAGGGTTCGCTTGATGCGTGGCAAGCTGATTTCTTTAGCATGCTCTATAGCGGTGGGCTAAGTCAGTTTGTATACGAAAATAAACTCGATCCAGGCGATATCATCACCTTTAAACCGACACAGCCCGTTGCTGAGCCAAGACTTTCCAAGCTAGACCAGACCGGTATTTTGCTGATGCAGAGCGGTGGTAAGGATTCGCTACTGAGTGCCGAGCTACTCAAGCAGTTTGAGCAACCATTTACCTCGTGGCACATGAGTAGTAGTGGTGCTCATCCGGCGGTGATAGATATGGTCGGGGCAGACGTGGTGAATTCTAAACGCACAATCGACCTCGCGGCCATCAACCAAAGCAGGCAAGAGGGTGGGCTTAACGGGCACGTACCGTTTTCGGCCATCTTCGCTGGGGCGGGTTTGCTGCAGGCGGTGCTGAGTGGTAAAAATATGCTGATTGCTTCGTCCGAATCATCGGCCGATGAAGCAAATATTGTGGTTGATGGGTATAGCGTTAACCATCAATTTTCTAAGACCTTTAAAGTTGAATTGTCGATTCAGGAATATTTGCACCGCTACGTGAGTCCAGATTTGCAATACGGCTCGTTATTGCGGCCACTGAGCGAGTTGTTCGTTGGCGAACTGTTTGTTAAGTTTGCTTGGCCCAAGTACTACCAACATTTTTCTTCGTGTAATGTGCTGAACTATAGGCAAGGCGAGGAGACTACCGCGCTCAAATGGGATGGGAAGTGTTCAAAATGCGCGAATGCGTTTTTGTTGTTTGCACCTTTTGCCAAGAAAGAAGAGTTGCTAGAGATATTCGCTGGCAAGAACCTGCTTAAAGACGCCGAGCTGACCGAAACATACCGCCAACTTTTGGGCATTAGTGACATTAAGCCATTTGAGTGCGTAGGCACGTTTGCAGAGATGCAGCAGGCGTACGCGATGGCGGTTGAGTGCGACGAAGCATACCGCAATGACGATTTGCCGATTATGCCGAGCTTTGCCGAGTATCATGAGCTTGGAAATTACCAGCCCTTTTTGAATGATTTGATTGATTATCAGCAATTATAAAATGTGCTAACGCCTTCCTACCGATATGTACTTTTTGAGTGCCCTAAGGGATGCACCCGAAAAGCCCATATTGGCCTGGAAGGCGCGAAGGCTTATTAAATCGACCAAAAAAGGGGAGGCTTGTATCGCCAAGTGCTTTTTAGATGCATCCCTTAGGGCAGCTAAAAAGTGCTTGGCGATACAAGCTTGGCCAATGGTACATGCAGCACTATCAAACAGCTTATGGCTATGGTACATTAGGTGGGAATATATGGATCCACAATTTCCTAATCAGAATGATCCGAACCAGATGGGTGCGGATCCGACTGCCACGAACGTAGCGTACGGGCAAGAAGTGGTGCAACAGATACCTGGGGCTGTGGTTGAATTTCCTAACGATGTCTCGGCTGGACCTCAGCCGGTGCCTCCGGCTTCACCAATGATACCCACACCTCAGCAGCCGAATTTTATGCCGACGCAACAGTATGCGCCACAGGTCTTGCAACCCGGTCAGATGCCAGTTTACCCGCAGCCACCAATGCAGCCTGCAGTGGCAACTATGTATCCCGCGCAAGCCGCTTATGCGCCTGATTTTGATACCGCCGCGCAGAGCCGCATGCGCTCAAAGATTTTAAAGATCATTGTAGGGCTTAGTCTTTTTTCACTGCTTGGAGTTGGCGGATTGTTTTTACTGAGCAAGACAGCCGATAAAGCGCTTTCTGAGCGTAAAGTCGAGTCTAACAACCTCGCATCGTTTGACGTGCCGACCAGCTGGACTGCTGAGTCGGATTCAAAGTACATGGAATACTTTAATGGCGACACTAGGGAAGCCTCTACGGCAATTATGTCGGTGTTGCGCCCGCAGCGCATCAAGTTCAATGGTGAAGCGTTGACCGATTCCGAGATTAACCAAATTATGGAGAATATTGGCGATTTGGAGGCACGTAACATTAACGCAGAAGTCACAGTTTTGTCCGAAAACGAAATTACCGTTGATGGGTTTCAAAAGACCTTTGAATATCACTACCAGTCGACTGTTCCTGAAACTGGCAATGAAGTGATTGGCACATTTAGAGTCTACTTCGATTCGACGGCTACCATGCACACCTTAGAAGTTGCGGCCACGAAGCAGTATTGGGCGGCTAATCAGGCTGCGCTAGAAGAACTTGTAAATACCTATCGTTTAACAGGGCAGTAGGGACTCGATCATGCAACTTTTGCTTGCTTTGGCAATTTTGCCAGCATACATGGTAGGGTCATTCTTTATTAAGTCTGATCCTGGTGAGCCTGAGCCCGACCGTGAAATACGTCGAGCGGTCTATTTTGGCTTTTTGTCGGTTATTATTGCCATGGTGCTGGGCATACTCTTTAGTCTGCTCTTTACGGGTGGCTTTGCGCTTGGCGTAGATGAAGTTTCTAAGTTCTCGTCGTTGCCATTTGTATCGCTAGTTTTTGTGTTTGCGGCCACCGAAGAGTTCGCAAAATTTTTACCGCTTGCCTGGTATTTGCGCAACAAGCCATTTTTTAACGAACACACCGATGGCATTATTTACTTTTCGTTAGCAGGTTTAACGTTTGGTGCGGTCGAAAACTTGCTGTATGGTTTCGGTGCAGGCGAGGGAGGCGCGATGCTTATAATTCTGCGGCTCGTAATATCGCTGTTTTTTCATGGCGCGCTCAACAGCCTGATCGGATTTTTTTACGCGCGGTCTAAAGTTACTAAGAAGAGCTTACTGCCAACGGCGCTCGCGCTAGTGGGCGCAATTGTCTTGCACACTACGTATAATTACTTTGCATATAACTTTGAGTCCGATGCTCTCTTTATGTTTGCGGCGGCAGCAATCGCAATTTGGACGAACGGCATGATGTTCTGGCTGTTTTATGTCGCGGCCGAGTGTGACATGAAGCTTGGCCTCACGCGGAACGCGGCCTCGGTGCAAGACGGTCAGACAAAATCCTCTTAGGCAGCACATTTAGTGGTTTTGTAGTACAGTTATGCTGTAATCATTGGCGGTGGGTTAGCCGAAACTTTAAGAAAGTAGTTTAGATCGCATGCAAGAGCTTACAGAGTTACAAGAACAATTTGACGGTGCATATCAGAAAATGCAGATTGCTAAGAAAGCTGCCGAACTTGAGCAGTTGACCAAGGAGGTGCAGTCGGCTGATTTTTGGCAGGTGAATGAATCGCAGAGCGCGCAAGAAAAGTCTAAAAAACTGTCGCGACTAGAGGCGGAACTTACGCCTTGGCAAGCACTCCGCGCCGAACTTGGTGACATCGCAGATTTTTTTGAGCTTGACGACGAGAGTCTAATGGCTGATTTAAATGTGCGAGTGCGCCATGCGCGAGAACAGTTTGACAGTCTGAAGGCAGAGTTGCGCTTTGCAGGTAAGCATGATGACGCAGCGGCTTTTATTTCGCTATGGGCTGGGGCAGGCGGTGTAGATGCGCAAGATTGGACACACATGTTGCTGAAAATGTACGTGCGCTATGCCGAAAGCGAGGGCCTGTCTGCGACGGTCCTGGAAGAGTCTCAAGCAGAGGAGGCAGGGCTCAAGAGCGCGCTTCTGCGCATTGAAGGCCCACACGCGTATGGCAAGTTAAAGAGTGAGCATGGTGTGCATCGGTTGGTGCGGCTCAGCCCCTTTAACTCCGCGCATTCACGCGAGACGTCGTTCGCGATGTGTGAAGTGGTACCGGAGGTTGAGAGTATCGAGGTGGTAGAGCTGCAGGAATCTGACCTGCGGGTTGACGTGTATCGTTCGGGCGGCCACGGTGGCCAGTCGGTCAATACCACGGATTCGGCTGTGCGTATCACACATATCCCGACTGGCTTAGTTGTCAGCATTCAAAATGAGCGTTCACAACTACAAAATAAGCAGACTGCGCTTGCAATTCTTACCTCAAAGTTAGTGGCGCTTGCCGAGGAGCAGCATCAAGAGACATTACAGGAGTTAAAAGGACCGAACATCGAGGCGGCTTGGGGAAATCAAATTCGTTCATATGTTTTGCACCCATACAGCCTTGTTAAAGATGCACGCACCGGCTACCAGACCAGTGATGCCGAAGGTGTGCTGGCAGGTGACCTTGCCCAGTTTGCCGATGCGTACCTGGAAATGATGCTAGGTAAAGAATCGTAGGTAAAATTAACCCTCACAGCGAAAAGCTACATAAAATATGGTAAACTGCTTTTGCTTGAGGGAGACGTTTAAGAAAGTCTGGCGTTTCACAATCAGCGGCTGAAGTGCGCTACTAAGACTTGCTCTCAGGCAGATAATAGCGGATACTTTATTAAAAGGGGCGTATGCAATATACGATGTCGCCAAGCGCTACCGTCCCGATTCAAAAGGCGAGAATACATGATTTTATTCGACCGAGTAACCAAAAACTATAATAAAAAGACCCATCCAGCGCTCAATAGGTTGAGCCTGCATATTGAAGCAAAAGAATTTGTGGTTGTTGTGGGGGCCTCGGGTGCGGGCAAGTCCACGCTTTTGAAGTTGATCACTCGTGAAGAGAAGCCCACCAGTGGCAAGATCGTGATTGGTGGTATCGATTATGACACCCTGAAGGACCGGCACATTCCGCTCCTGCGTCGTAAGATTGGAACAGTCTTCCAAGATTTTAAGCTGTTGCCAAACAAAACGACGTTCGAGAACGTGGCGTTTGCGCTTGAAATTGTTGGTATGTCCTCGAAGGAAATTAAACACACTGTCCCCAAAGTACTGCGTTTGGTGGGGCTTGAAGGAAAAGAGAAGCAATTCCCGCACCAGCTTTCTGGTGGTGAGCGCCAGCGTGTAGCGATTGCACGTGCCGTCGTGCGTCAGCCCAAGATTCTGATTGCCGATGAGCCGACCGGTAACTTGGACCCGAAGCATGCCTGGGATATTATCGACATTCTAACCAAGATCAATAAACATGGTACTACTGTACTGCTAACCACGCACAATATGGAAATAGTTGAAAAGCTTAAGCGTAGGGTCGTAACCATTGATGCTGGCCAAGTAGCTAAGGATCAAGCACAGGGAGGGTACGGCGAATAATGCAAGGTTTGAGTATACGTCGCAAGATTATAACCTTCTTTAGGATATGCAGCACCGGTTCGCATAACCTGTTACGTAACGCGTGGCTCACAACCGCAGCAATTGCAGTTATGATGGTCACTCTTACCATTGTAGTAAGCGCCATTATTGCAAATTTTGCCTTGCAAGAAGCGATTGACTCGGTCGCCAAGAACTTGACCATCTCGGTTTTTTTGGAAGATGACGCGTCCGAGGAAGCGCAGAACAACTTACGCACGCGTCTAGAGTCTGACGCGGCCGTGGAGCGAGTTGACTACAAAACCAAGGCCGCCGCGCTGACAGACTTCCAGGAGCGTTTTAAGGACAAACCAGAGCTTCTTGAAGGACTCGCCATTGCAGAAGGCAACGTTTTTCCGGCTTCATTCGAGATCGTCCTGAGTGACATCGACCAATTTGACGCGATCGTTGCGCTTACCAAACAGGCAGAGTTCGATGACGCCGTGCTGCAAACCAGCGATAACGAGCAGAGTCGCGATTCTTTTAATGGGTTTATAGCCACGCAGCGTACTATCAACCGTGCAAGCATCATCTTGGGTGCGATCTTTGGCTCTATTTCTATCCTCGTCATCTTTAATACAATTCGCATGGCAATCTTTACGCGCAGCGATGAGATTGAGATTATGAAGCTGATCGGCGCCACGCCTAACTATATTCGTGGTCCGTATCTGTTTGAGGCGTCTATGTATGGCGTCATCGCTGGCCTCATTAGCATTGGTATTTTTTATCCAACCACGGTCAAGTTTGCCGATAACTTCCTAAAAGGCGTGGCAGGGGAGTTCGGTAGAGTTGAAGCCACCCATGCGTTTTTTGAAGGCGGTGTGGTTACATTCTTCACCGAAAAATGGTATATAGTTTCATTCTTAGTGATCGCAGCTGGCGTGGCGCTTGGATTTATTTCCTCAGCCGTAGCCATGGCTAAATATTTGCGCCTAAAACGTTGGTAGGTAATTTCAGACTGGTCACAGGTTGGTAGCCGATACTAAGTATTAAGTGATATAATTTACATACGGGATTAGACAATGCGTAAACAAACACGACTAAAACAGATTGTTTTGGCAGGGCCACTTGGCCTGATGTTGTTGTTTGCTGCCGGATTTTGGGTCATGAGTCCGCTTATGACGCATAATGTGCCCAAAGCACAGGCATCAACCGAGCAAGAATTGCGCCAGAAGACTGAAGATATCGAGGCGCAAATTGCTGACAACGAGAAAATTCTAGAGAATCTTGACCATAAAATCGATAACCTCGAGAATAAACTTACGGCGCTTCGCACCGAGATTACGATTGCTGAGCAAAAAATAACACTAACGCAAGCCAAAATTGACCGTCTGGCAGCAAAGCTTAAAGAAACTGAAAAGGAATTGGATCGCCAAAATAATATTTTGGCCGAAAACCTGCGCACACTCTATATTGAAGGCGACATGAGCACGGTCCAGTTGTTATTCGCTGCAGAGAACTTCAGCGAGTTCTTTGAGCAGCAGCAGTACCTTGAGAGCCTTAAGGCAAGCGTACAGGATTCCGCGGCGCGCGTCGGCATTCTAAAAGATAAGATCGAGGCCGAAAAGCGCTCCCAGGAACAACTCCAGGAAAAACAGAAAACAAACCGTAACATTCTGGCTGATCGTAAATCGACGCAGCAGCAGTTACTGTACCAAACAAAAGGCGAGCAAAAGGCGTATAACCAGTTAGTAAATAATCTGCGTGAAGATTTGTACGATGCGCAAGAAGCGCTGGAAGACCTGCTATCGCAACAAAACTTTGTGAGCCTCGGGGAAGTAAAAGCTGGTGACATCATTGGCTATTCTGGTAGTTCAGGATTCTCTACCGGCCCTCATTTGCACTTTGCGGTGTATCAGAACGGTGAATTTGTTGATCCGTATGCAGGCAATGGCAAGATTAACTTTGGCTTGCAATGGCCGCTGCCAACTGTGGGCGAAGAGGCGATTTCGCAAACTTTTGGTTGTGTTGCCCCATATGACTGGTATATCAATAAATGTTCAAATGGCAATAGTCAGCACACGGGCTTGGATATCTCTGTATGGTACGGCGAACCCGTGGCAGCAGCAGGCGATGGTGATATAGTATATCGTGGCGAACTTGGCGGTTATGGCAATGTCGTGATAATCGATCACGGCGGTTTTCAGACCTACTACGCGCACTTAAGTCAGTAAATTAAGCACTAAAATCGAATTATAAAGAGGGGAGTGAGTCGTTTTATATGGAAGGAACACATCAAGTGCAATCTAGCGCGCGCTCGCAAGGCAAAAAAG
The DNA here is from genome assembly GCA_964536005.1 of uncultured Candidatus Saccharibacteria bacterium. Taxonomy (GTDB): domain Bacteria; phylum Patescibacteriota; class Saccharimonadia; order Saccharimonadales; family JBPEXE01; genus CAZHXE01. The sequence continues at coordinate 10,010 of CAZHXE010000004.1, read as the reverse complement.
GTAAGGCGTTCATGAAGTTTTTGGGTATTGGCTTTATCGTAGCGTTTAGTTTTGGTTTGGGCATATTCGCGAGCCAGTACAACTTGCTGCCGGCGCGCGCCGCCAACAGTAGCAATAGCAAATTACCTGACGACCTCAATTATGACAGCGTCGAAGAAGTGTACGACGAGCTAAAACGCCGATACGATGGTGAGCTCGATGCCACTAAACTCCTCGATGGTATCAAAAAAGGCCTTGCCGATGCTTCTGGTGACAACTACACCGACTACTTTAATGTGGACGATACAAAAGCATTTTACGACTCCTTAAACGGTTCATTTGATGGCATTGGCGCTGAGCTTGATGTTAAGAACGAGGCGCTGACGATTGTTGCGCCGATACACGGGTCACCAGCCGAAAAGGCTGGATTGCGGGGCGGTGACATTATCGCAGAAATCGACGGCGAAGAAACTACGGGCATTCGAGTTGAAGAAGCAGTCGTAAAGATTCGCGGCGAGAAGGGTACGGCCGTTAAGCTAACTATCATACGAGACGGCGAAAGCAAAGAATACTCAATTGTACGGGACACAATCGTGGTTCCAAGTGTGAAGCATGAAATGAAAGCAGACAAAATTGGCTATATTCAAGTTACGCGCTTCTCGGAAGACACTACTAAACTTGCCCAAGAGTCTGCAGCGGATCTGAAGAGTAAGGGCGCAAAGGCGATTATCTTAGACGTCAGGAATAACTCAGGCGGGTATGTAGATGCGGCCGTAGGTGTCGCGAGCCTCTGGCAGAATAACCAAGTGGTGTTCGAACAAAAGACAGGCGGCAAGGTAACACGCACAGAGCGTTCAAAGAATTCGGCGGTATTTGATGGTGTTCCAACTATAGTGCTCATGAACGAAAACAGTGCGAGCGCGAGCGAAATCGTAGCGGGCGCATTGCACGATAACGGACACGCTAAACTTATCGGTACAAAGAGTTACGGTAAGGGTAGTGTTCAACAACTTGAGGAACTAACTGATGGCTCCACCCTAAAGGTCACAGTTGCGCGCTGGTTTACTCCTAAGGGTGTTAACATCGACAAGGATGGTATCGAACCGGATATTAAAGTTGAAATGACAGACGATGACTACACAAATGACCGCGACCCACAACTCGACCGCGCGTTAAAAGAGCTCCGTTAGTATTTTAAGCACACATTAAGTTACAACACTTTTGCAGCTACTTGAACTTGTAGCCTAACAACCAATCGTCTACAATTTATCACATTGTAGATAGGGGAGTTATGGAGACGCACAAGCGCAAAAACACAAAATACATCTTCGTGACGGGCGGAGTTCTTTCCGGCCTCGGCAAAGGTATTACAGCGGCCTCTATAGGGGCCGTTTTAAAAGCCCGCGGGCTAGACGTTAATGCGCAAAAGCTGGATCCGTATCTTAACGTCGATGCGGGCACCCTTAATCCTGCTGAGCATGGCGAGTGCTTTGTCACTAAAGATGGGGCAGAGACCGATCTTGACCTGGGCCACTACGAGCGCTTTTTAGATGTAGAGATGACTAAGCTCAGCTCTGTTATGAGCGGCAGACTGCTACTAAAGCTCATTGAAGACGAACGGGCCGGCAAATATTTAGGTAAAACTGTGCAGGTCGTACCGCACCTGACTAATACCATCCAAGATGCTATTCAGGCAGCTGGAGCAGGCCACGACGTACATATCGTTGAAATCGGCGGCACAGTGGGAGACGCCGAGAGCCCGGCATTCTTCGAGGCAATCCGTGACTTCGCGGCAAAAGTGGGCGAGCAAAATGTGCTAAATGTGCAGGTGGTGTATTTGCCGTATCTTGGCACAAGCAAAGAAACCAAGACCAAGCCAGCGCAGAACGCTGTGCGCGAACTACGTTCACTCGGCATAACACCTGATGTACTGATTGCGCGTTGCGAATATCCGCCAAGTCCAAATACCGAAGAAAAGCTGAGCCGTTTATGCGGAGTCGCCAAGCAGGGTGTGGCGATACTGCCAAATGCAAAAACTGTCTATCAAGTGCCGCTCACGCTGCACGACTATGGCTTGGATGATTACATTGTTAAGAGGCTGCGCCTTAAGGCTAAGCCAATTAATCTTAAACCTTGGCAGCAGCTGGTTTCGAAGGCGCTTACCACATATAAACACACGGTTAGTGTGGGCGTGATTGCCAAATACATGGACAATGAAGATACCTATATCTGTGTATTCGAGGCGCTTAAGGCAGCAGGGCTTAAACACAATGTGAATGTACGAATAGAGTGGGTAAATGCGGAGGAGGTAACGCTTGCCAATGTAGCCAAGCGACTCAATGGGCTAGATGGCATCGTTGTGCCGGGAGGGTTTGGGCAACGCGCGGTTGAGGGTAAGATTGCGGCGGCGCAGTATTCGCTAAAATCTGGCTTGCCGTATCTGGGCTTATGTCTTGGCATGCAGCTTGGCGTGGTAGCCTTGGCGCGGAATCATGGCTGGAAAGACGCCAACTCAACCGAGATGGACGCTTCAACCAAACATCCGCTGATCGCGATCATGAACGACCAAGCAGGCAAGGAGGCTACTGGCGGCACGATGCGACTTGGTGATTATCCGTGCGTGATCGAACCGGGCACACTGTCGCGCAGATTGTATGGTCAAAAAGAAATTCTTGAGCGGCATCGGCACCGGTACGAGTTTAATAACACTTTTCGTGAGCAACTCGTGAAGTGGGGGTTGGTGATTGCCGGCCAGTCGCCTGACGGCACACTCGTGGAGCTTATCGAAATCAAAGATCATCCGTTTTTTGTAGGAAGCCAATATCATCCTGAATTCAAATCACGGCCTATGCGTCCACATCCAATGTTCGATGGGTTCATCGGGGCATTGAAATCAGCCCGGGACTAGTTTACTCTAAAGTATAGAAAGATATACGGGGATACCAATTTGAAAAAGATCCTGCTCGTCGAAGATGACCAAGCGCTTGCAAGCGTGTACATTACCAGGCTGCAGGCAGAGGGTTTTGAAGTACGGCACGTGCCTAACGGTGAGGATGCGCTCAGCAATACGCTTGAGTACAAGCCAGACCTCATTTTGCTCGATGTAATGATGCCAAAAATCAGCGGTTTTGATGTGCTCGACATCTTGCGCAATACGCCAGATACAGCCAATGTCCGCATCATCATGCTAACTGCGCTTAGCCAAGAAAGCGATATCGAAAAGGCCAAAAATCTGGGTGTGGACGACTACTTGGTTAAATCACAGGTAGTTATCGCTGATGTGGTTGAGCGCATAAAGTATCATTTGGGCATGTCGACACCAACGCAAACTAGCTAATACGCTTATCATATAGTTTGGCTCGGTGGCTCGCTGAGAATTCGTCGGTCAGTTTCTTTGTATCGTTTTTATAAAATCGTCGTATCATATAAACATAAACATATTAAAATTAAAGGCAAATTTGTATATGGTAGCAGAGAGAGTACAGGCAAATCCGGCAGATGTTCAGTCTACAGTGCCGATAACGCCCGAAAAGCTCGCACCGAATCCGGATGATATCCAAGTTTTTACTGTCGCAGAGGGTGAGCTGGTGCAGGCTAGTGATGATTTCGATCCTGCCACTGGGCTTGGTTTTGCTACGTTGTTTTCGCACGATGCCGACCCATCTGTAGCGAAATGGCTTAGTAAACATTTTGCCAACAAGATGAGAGGTGAAGAACTGTATCGAAGCAGGCCAGATGCAAACAGGGCAATTGACGCCGCGCTTGATGAGGCGGATCCTGCGGGTCAGGAGTCGGGTGCAATTATGGTTTCGTGGGCCGACGAGCGTGGCGAGGCCTATATTTCTGCTGCCACGTTTGGGGACGCGGTTATATGTGTTGCAAATGAATATAGCGGGCAGTTTACCGTTATTGCAGGCGGCAGGCAAGCGAGTAAAGAACAGGCGGCTGAATACGATGCGGCTCGCATGACAGCTGCTTCGGAGTTGTTGTTCCAGCTTGGTGCGGACCATAGGATAGCGCTCGGTGGGCTAGAAGCTGAAGAAATTACACAACTTGATACACTTCTCGCCAACAGGTTTGCTGAATTTTGTTATGATCTGGCTGATCTTCGACACGAGCTAGAACAGCTCAATGGCACCCCTCAGGTGTCCGGTAGACTTGACGGATTACTATCAGTTGAGCAAGCTGACTGGCTCAGTGACGTACGAGAAAGATTGGACGAAAGACTAGTAGAAATCGAAGAAAACTTCCCGGCAACAATCACGCGCAGCGTGTATAGAGTGGTGGATGGAGACACGATTATCGCTACTACTACTGCTAGCGGTACCAACGGGCTGAGCGATGGAGACTTAGAGCTCGCCACGCTTCGGTCATCTTCTGCTCAAGAGGTAAGTCAAATACTCGCCGATATATTAAAGCGCAACACCGCAGGTGGCAGCTATGCTGTTATGGTAACTCATTTTCCTATTCCTGAAGCACCACGTTTGCAGTTTGCACCTGATCAGGTCGTTGCAACGACCGATCCTGGCGAAACCGTTCAGATGCAAACGCCATCACCTGAAGCAACACGTGTTCAGGAAGATAATGCACGCATTGAAGCTCGACTGCGCTATGCTCAGCGGGCAGCTGGCGACGAGCCGACCGCGGCGCAGACGGCAGCACTCGACAGAATTAGAGCCTTGCTCGAGTAAATTTCTTTTCACATAGCAAAATTCTATTACATCATGCAATCGTTGGGGCAGGGTATTTATGATACCCTTTAAGCTTATTGACAAAATGTAAATCTAGTGATAAGCTTAAACATAATAAATCAAAAATACAAACATGCCCGAAACATTGCCACCAAATAATCCAGACTCGCCGCTTGAAGATCGACTTGCTTTATACGATGAAAGGCTTACGCGACTTGGTGCAGACTCCGGACTTGTACCTGTCATTGGAGAAGCCGCGCTAGTAGGTGCGGATGGTAACGAAGATTATAACGACACGGGCGAGATTGCCGCGGAGGTAGACGAGCGTTTACGTATGATCGATGGTGAAATCGAGAGACTTAGAAAAATTTCTCCAAAAGTTGCAAAGTACGTCGACCGATTAGTAGAATGGCGAGATAAGGCTATGCGTTACGAACTGGGCCAAGGTGAAGAGGGTATGGACGCCGACAAAGTCGAAGCGTACCGTGAGGCATCTGAGCAGGCCGTACACAGTGATCTTGACGGTTTTACTGCCGAATCCGAGCGCCAGCAACTCTTGGCAAACCTCAACGTACGTGAAACTTTATTACGCGCAAAATATGAAGCCGAGCACCCCGCAGAGGCACAGGAAAAGGTGCTGTCCCAAAAGGAAGTGGAGCTTTCAGAAGTGGATGCATCAATCGCTGAAGTGCGTGCAAATCCAAATGTAGACAAGCACATTGGCAGACTTCTTGCCGCCCAAGACAGGCTCGATAGGCTTGCTGCAAAGCCCGCGAAAGACGAGAGGGACGAGAATCAGCTAGCCGCGCTTGATGATCTTATTGCTGATATTCTAGACCAGCAGCTGCCGACTCTTTTAGATCCATCGAAGCTTGCAAAGCTGAGGGAAGACGTTGACGCGCGTAGGCGTTTGCGCAAAGAAATACGTGGTCTCTACACCGCAAAACACCTTGAGAGCAGTGATGCGCCTGAAGAGCATCAGATAGATGACAATGCGAAGTACGACGGCTCTGAGACTGAAGACATAGAGCATCTACGTATGCTTGCAGAATTTGACTTACTTGCAGATAACCTGCATGAGATTGCAGGTGCGTACAACGATAATCCTGAAGTAGGTACCTTGGTCGATGAAATCATAACATTAACGAAAGATCGTCGCGATGAGTTGAAAGATCGGCTCGAAGCCCAGAAGATTACCCCCGAAAGATATAATGAGTCTGTATTACAAGCTGCTCGCTCAATACATAGAAGAATTTTGAGACTCGGTAAAATAGTTTCTGCCAAAGATACAGAAAAGATCACGAACATCGCTATGCATCGGGTTAGATTGTATGATCGTATGTACGAGAAGGGTGAGTAGGGTTTGACTACTTAACCGAAACTTCAGTACGCGGCACATTCTTGCCGGTAAATCGGCGAGTAGTGGTTTTGCGGTAGCTTACCACGCCATCTTTGAGAGCAAAGATGGTAAAGTTACGGCTCATGCGGGTGCCAACACCTGCAAGTTTGGTACGGCCAATTTGGCGTACAATAACTTCGCCAGCTCGAACGGTTTCGCCAGCAAAGCGCTTAACCCCGAGTCGTTGCCCGGGACTATCATGTACGTTTTTACTTGATCCACCTGCTTTAGTCTTTGACATGTCGCATCTACTTCCTTATTAGACAAAGAACGCGTCTGCCAACGACCTGCTGTGGGCGATGATAGACGAGCTCCGGGTGTGCGGCCCTATTAATATGCACAAATCGTATGTGATTATAGCCTAGTTTCTCGAGGTCGTCAAGCACAGGCAGGTGATAAAAAGCATTTTGTTTACGCCAGGCTGGTACGGCTAGGGCAAGTTTGGTACCACTTTTGATTTGCGGTGCGAGATTTTGCAGGAAAGCGCGGTGAATTTCATCGACTTCGTCAATAATTTTGGCAAGTGCTTTAGGTTCTGGTAGTTGGCGCAAGGCAGGTCCAAGGTATGTCTCGGCGGCTATGGCATCGATCCGCCATGGCCAATTAAATCGGCAGGCATCTGCCAGCTCAATTGGTGGTCGTTTGGCCACCGGAGTATCGGGGAGTAACCAGGCGATGTTAGCTTGCGCGGCAGCAACCATATCTGGTGAAATATCGCTTCCATGGGCTTTTAGCCCCATCAATTCAGCCTCCATTAAGACGGTTCCGCTACCACAAAACGGGTCGAGCAAGTGCTGGCCGTGCTTGGGCGAAGTCAGATTAATGAGTGTTTGCGCTAGTTTAGGCGGCAACATGCCAACTAGGGGATCACGCACGGGCTTTTCTCGGTCACGTTTGGCGTATGCATCGATATCTTGGATGGCAAGAGTGCGGGCGAGGTGAACATTGTTTTGGTCAAAAATTAGGCATAGTTCAAAGCCACCTTTAGTCAGCTTGTTGCGCAGTACCTGTGCGGCGTTTAGGGTTGGCTGCTTGTTAGGTACTAAGCGTACAGACAGATCCTTGGAGCGAAGTTTTTTCTTTAGAATTAGCGTATGTCGGTTAATCTGTGAACCAGAAATACGCCTGCCATACACACTGACACCAATGTGTAGCTTGCCGCCTCGTTCGTGATGCGTGGCATGCAGGAATGGTACGGCGGCATCAAGTGCATGGTCGAATGTACGAAATGGCAAAGTTGTTAAAACTTGAGTTAACTTGACGCTTGAGCCTATGCGCTCAAAGTCTACCAGCTCGTTCAGGAACGATGCTTCATGGTTGATGGGCTGCAGCTTCGCCGGTCCCACTAAAGCCTCTAACTCAGCGACGGCAAACTCTGGCTGCCGTCCGTGAATGATGATGTATTTCATGTAGCTAAAGCTTACCATGCGTATAGCTCATGTGGAGGTAGGATTTGAGCAAAAGCACTGTTTTAGCGCTAGCTGAGGTGTTCGAAATACGACTTTGTTTGCCTGTTTGGTGTGTATAATGAGTCTATTGATGAGCAAGAGAAGCAAAAAAAGACTCAGTAAAAAGCAAAAGTACCTACTGCTGGTAGTAGGGGCGTTTGTTGCGTTCATGCTGCTACTGTACTTCCAGGAGGAGACGCTGATTGAAACCTGGCATGTACTGCGCAAAGTGCAGCTAAAATATGTATTGCTTTTGCCGTGTCTGCAAATAGTCAATTACTTCTTTATTGGCAATTATTACCGCAAGATGTTTGCGCTGTTTGGTGGTGAGATTTCGGTGCGGCGCTCCTGGGGAGTTGTGGCTGCCATGAACTTCGTAAACCAGGTATTGCCCTCTGGTGGCCTTTCTGGAATTTCGTACTTAGCTTTTGGGTTTAGAGCCATGATCTCTACTGGTAAGGCAACACTCGTGCAGCTTGGCCGCTACATTTACGCCTTTTGGGCATATACGCTGCTTTTACCTTTTGCCGTCGTGCTGCTCATGAGCGACGGGCGGGATCACAATATCGAAAATGCCACGCAAAGTGTGTTTGGTAACCCGGCAATCATGACCACAATGCTTTTGTTCCTTCTGATTATGATTTTTACCATCGCTTCTTTCTCGAGCCGGGCGGTTTCGCGCCATACGGGCCAATTCTTTTTGAGTCTTATAAATTGGGTGAGTCGTTCGATCTTCAGAAGTAAGCGTGTGTTCCAGCTTCAATTTATTCGCAACGCAAACAACGAGCTGCACGAAGGCATAACGTTGATAAAAGAGAAGGGCATACGAGCTGTGCTGCCAGGCGGCTTTATGTTGATCAGCGCATTTTTTGAAATAGCCATAGTCTACACGGCCACGCTTGCGGTCGGAGCAAACATTAGCATCGGTGCCGTGTTTTTGGCATTCACTGCTGCGAACATTGTAGGTGTGGTCTCTATCATACCTGGTGATGTGGGTGTACACGAGGCAACCATTGTACTTGTGCTAGCTGCGTTTGGCGTGGATGAGCCTGTGGCGTTATCGGCCATTCTTTTGTACCGCGTGTACAATAAATTGGTATTCTTGCCGATCGGCTTTTACTTCTACTCGACAATTCTTAAGCCTGCTATTGAACTTAAAAAACAAGCACAAAATAGCCGCGCGCAAACTGACGCCAGCTAAAGTAAATCTGTACAGCCAGGAGGGTATACCGTGAACGACGAGCAATTAGTAGTGAGTGTTTCGGAGTTCGTGGCTTTACTGAATCAAACCTTCGACTTCGCGTTTCCATTTATCCGGGTGAGCGGGGAGGTGAGTGAGTATAAAATTAGCAAAAATAAGTGGGTGTATTTTAATTTAGTCGATCAGGAGTCGTCGATCCGAGTGTTTGGCACGGTTTACCAGATAAAGCAGGTCATTGAAGATGGTATGCGCGTGGTGGTGCATGGTACGCCGCGCATGCATAATCGATACGGCTTTTCGCTCAACATGCATACCGTTACGCCGAGTGGCGAGGGCAGCATCAAACGCGCGTTTGAATTAATGTACAAAAAGCTGGCAGCAGAAGGCTTATTTGATGAGGGTCGTAAGCGGCCACTGCCGCAGTATCCGCAGCGCATTGGGCTGATTACGAGTTCACAGGCGGCGGCTTACAGCGATTTTATGAAGATTGTGGATCAACGCTGGGCAGGATTGGAAATTCGGCTTGCTGACGTCACGGTTCAAGGCGAGAGCGCGTCTGGTCAGATTGCAAGAGCCATCGAATACTTCGCAGCAGAAGCGCAACCAGTTGATGTACTCGTAATTACGCGGGGCGGTGGTAGTGGAGAAGACCTGATGGCCTTCAGTACCGAGCAGGTTGCTCGGGCTGTAGCTGCCTCGCGCATCCCCACATTAGTAGGTGTGGGGCATGAGATCGACACATCGCTTGCCGACTTAGCGGCAGACGTTCGAGCGACCACACCAACTAATGCAGCGCAGCTGCTTGTTCCAGACAAAGCTGCGATACTACAGGAGCTGGACGGAAAAGTGGCATGGATGCACCAATGCGCTGTAAAGCGGATTGAGAAAGCCGGCGATTCTACAAAGCATATTGCGCTAGTACTGGATCGACGTATCGGCCATTTGCTAACGAGGCTTACATACTCCGAGGAGCACATTGTTGGCCGCTTAGATGCTTACATGAACCGTCTTGCAATGCAGGTTGAAGCAGCAGAAAAGCAGCTACGCCTTGTTGACCCCCAGCAGATTTTACGGCGCGGCTATGCAATTGTGCGTCGTGGCGGCAAGGTAGTGAAGTCGGCTGCTGAGTTAGAACTCAAAACCAAGGTCATGGTACAATTTACAGATAGAACAGCCACAATGGAGGTAGTAGATGTCGACAGTTGATTTTTCGGGTAAGTTTCGTGAGTTAGACGAAATTATTGCGTACTTTGATAGCGATGAGTAAGATATCGAAGAGTCGCTCAAACAGT
>CAZHXE010000003.1:0-26941 GCA_964536005.1 uncultured Candidatus Saccharibacteria bacterium | reverse complement strand
CTAGGAGGCACTACAATGGAAATCAGCACCGCAGAAAGTGTAATGTTCATCGTCGTATGCATCACAAGCGTAGTGACGGGCGTACTTATCGGGAATTTCTTCCCCTTCAAAGGTCCAGATGTACATGAGCTGGAAACCGGTCAGCCGACTGATAAACCAGAGGTCGAGACCGAACGCGATGCACGCATCAAGCGCCGAACTGTGCGCGAACAAGCTGCAAAGCTGTGCAATCTGTATTGGCACCTCGAGACACTGAACACCGCGGGGGATCACCAGTTTGGCGACGCGTACACGCCCGTCGCCGTTGGCGACTTCATCGCGATGGGCTCGATCATCAACACTCGCGTTGTCGAGCGGCCAGGCCTCAAGTTCCTGCTCAGGTTCACCGATGATCTTCTTGTGGTGCAGCTGACAGACAGTACCAAGTATGCCTCGCTGGAAGAGCCAGGCGCGCGCTGCAAGTTCGACCTCACACACCTGCCAGATGACGACGATCGCATGTCGATCCAGACCCTCATGGCCAAGGCGGCTGGCTAGCGAGTACGAGTCCAATCTGGCTCTGTTGTACCTGCCCGACGCTGCCACATAGAGGTGGCGTCGGGCAAAGCCCCCAAAACTGCTTGAAGACCCAACAATTTTCATCAAATTATATTGATTTTTTAAGCTTTTTATGATATAAGGAAAGTGTCAAAGCGCGCTACAATCCGCTTTGGCGCACATTTACAATTTGAGCAGTGTTAGATTCATTCATGGTTCGTCTCAAAGTTGACTGTAAGCATTTCGCCGCATTGAGTGCTTAGAGTCCGCTTTGAGATGCCATCTTAGGTTTAGCCCAGGGCGGCCAATCAAGCAGACAACCCGCCAATCCGGGCGACTACTCCAGGGAGAAACCATGAATGCCACCGCCGTAACCGCCATCATCATTTTTGTCGGAACGTTCGCCACCGCCATGCTCTTCTTCAACAAGAAGAGGTTGGAGTGGTCGAATGACCGCAGCAAGCTCGACGAAACCATCGCCACGCTCACCACCGCCAACGAAGGACTCGAAATTCAAGTGCTGCATGATGCACAAACGCGAAGCAGCCTCGCCGCAGAGGTCGCTACCAGACTCGCTCACGAAGCCGACTTTCGCGTCATGGAAGCGCTGCGAATGGTTCCGATCATCGCGGGAATCAGCGCTTTCGTGGCGCACCGGTTCGATGTCAATCCTTCAGGCCTCTTGAGGCTCGGGAACCCTGTCATCGACGAGAAAGGTTGGCGTGTAAGCCTGATCTACACGGATGAAGGACACGAAGTCCTCTGTATCCACATGATCAAGCACAACGACAATGGTATCGAGCTCTACGTCGGCGACGACAAGGAGCCGATCGCCATCAGCGAGATCGATGAACTGGGACGCCTCGGACTCGACAAAGAGCAACGAGCCGAACTGTGGGAGGCGCTCACGCGCCGAATCCCCACTATCTACGTGGGGCGCGATCTCCGGGCCTGCGCCTGAAAGCATCTCAACACTCACCTGCGGCCGGGCCCACAAGCCCGGCCGCCGCTACCCCTAACACTGCTCTTACTTCAACCCTCATATACTGAGTTTACCCCTTATAAACATTGTTATAATTTGTATTTTGTGTTATAATATAATAACTAGTCTGAATATACATTCTGGCTAGGCATTTTAACAAGTAGTGTCCGGTTCGAACGGGGCTTTTTGGGTTGCTTAATCTCAGCATATTCAGCCCAGCAAGTCCTGTTCGAATGGCCTCACCCTGGGGCTATCCTGTCCACCTTCACCACAAGCCGGGAGCATGCAATATCATGAATACCTTTTGGAGCATAATCGCAAGCGCAGGCTTAATCGTGTCATCTGTGACTCTAATCATAGTTTGGCTGGACAGGAATATAGCCAAAGCCAACCAAACCAAAGACTGGGCCAAGATCCGGAGCTGGATCGACTTCATCGAGCTGCTCTTCATCAGCGAAGCAACTCGTGCCGGTCAGACCCAGACCATCTACGATCTGCGATCAGACACCGGCGCCATACCTGGTAGCAAGAACTTGACTGATCGAGTCACCTTCTACATCGCTCGAGGCTTCCAGTTCACCTATGCCCCCGAATACCGGCAACTCTTCGTGGAATGGCACAGCGCGTTGGGCCATGACGGCTTCATTACCATCGAGCTTGATCAGCCCAAGGAGGGTCAGGAGAAGGTGGTCGCAGCCAACGCTCGCGCCCTGCATACGCGCTTCCGCGTCATACCTATCTAGAGCCCCGAGTGGCACGCGCGCTCCACCAGGGGCATCATGCGCGTGCCGCTCACGGCAACCCCCCGGACACTACTACAACTCCTATGATTTGATCTCTTTATTATTTACTTTATAGCATATTTATTATATAATTTACTTCTCTAGCTTACTTTTGCTGGAGCACATTAACAAGCAGTGCATGTAAAATGCAACGCTTTGTTTTGGCCGGGCGCCAGACGCGAAATGAACGCACGTTCTTTCGCGCCGCGCGCCCCGCCCAAAGCAGGGCTAGCGCATACGTTGAAACATACGTAGTAGGGCACGGTGCTCTGGAAGGGTGAGATTCCCTTTTGCGTTTTCCTAGAAGGACATGAACAGTGAAGGCACTAGATAATGGCTGGATACAATTGGCTATCCTTGGCGTACTGGCGATGACAGCGTTCGTGCTGTATCTCGCGAGTGACAGCGCAAGCGCGAAGAAGGCGCTGGACCAAGCCAAGCAAGACGCCGACCTGGCCCGCAAGCAAAGCAAGCAGATGATAATGCTGCTCCGCCTACTGACCCAGGGCTACAACTCCGCCGTGACCCAACGGGGCCACTCCGGCAATGCTGGACTGACGTTCCCGATGCAACTCGACGGTGTCGATATGTACGCCAAACTGGGTGACCACCTGGAGATCCGAGTGGTTTTCGCCGACGACAGTCTGTGTGTTTCGCATGTGGGCTTGCAAGAAAAGCAAGCCACCTTCAAGCTCAGCCGCAACTTCGACGAGGAACGCCTCGTTCGCGAGATCCGTGGCTTCCTGCTCGAAGTTCTGCCGGCCTAAGACCAACTATTTCGAATCGGAGAGAACAATGTCAGAAGGTGAAATGGCCTACATCTTGCTGCTCATCTTGTTTGTGATCTGCGTAATGTGCGGGGTCACGTACGGAGTCACGTACGACTTCGCAGCAACTCAAGTCAAGAAGTCGGCGACCAGAGCGTTTCAGCTACTCGCCCTTGTGCAACAAGCCTACGATGATGTCTACATCTTGGGAAGCGAATCCACAGTCGGCTTCCGGCCGGTTGATCCCGACGATGACAAGCCGATCGCCTTCACGCTCCCAGGCCTCTTGATTGAGGTTCTCTGGGACAAGGAGGCGTTGCGTATCAGCACGGCTCAGGGCAAACCAAGCTCAATCGAACTGAGCCTGAACGTCGTGGACGAAGGAACGCCCGACTACCTGAATATCCGCAACTTCATTGATGCGAATCGGGCGGTGAGTTGAACCAGTGTCAACACTAACAACCTTCACGCTGATCAGCATAGCCATGCTAGTCGCCTCTGGAACGGCAAGCTGGCTAGTGGGAAAGTCGCAGGGCAAGCACGAGGCAAGCACCCTCGTTGGTGTTGGCTTCTTCAAGCTGCTGCACGCGATCAACGAGGCCCATGCAAGGGCATACGGCCAATCGGCCAAGCTTGATATCGAGCTAAGGATTGCCGACAATCGCCGCGACGATGTAGTGTCGACGTACAAGATGCGCGATATCCATATCGAGCTGCTAAAAGGCGGCAAGCGAGTACGGCTTTCGTACGTCACCAGTCTGTCAAGCCACAGGGCGCCAGATGCAGAAATTCTGCTCGACCTCAGAGAGAACGGGCCTACGGCCCAAGATCGTGATTTACTCACGGGCTTCCTGACTCGGGTACGTGGCATAAAGAACTCGGTCCCCCGTCCAGAGTAGTTCACATATCCGTCTGGGCCGCCGGGTAACACCGGCGGCCCCATAGACCCACATGCACTGCTTACACTTACTTTATGACTTTGGGCGCTACGCCTACCATTTGTTTATACTATTCAAACGTTTTATAATATGCACACTAACCCCCCTTCGGAGTTAGTGTACTTTAATAAGCAGTGCATGAAAACTCGTGCTCACCTGCTTGGAACTCGCCTGTATCATATAAGCCCGCGCAGCTTTTGCTATGCAGGCAAGTTCTAAGCAACAGTCACAAACGCAATTCGCTCTACAAAAGGAGCCCGGTCCCATGCCCGACATATTCATAGTCCTGATTGCTGTGGTTGGTTTCTTTGCCCTTGCGGCACTAGGCGTCGCAATTCATGTCATAAAGACCATTACAGAAAGCCGTGCCGAAGTTACAGTGCACTACCTGACCGATGCGGCAGCCAACCTGCTCAACATGGTTGTGCTGGCCTACGGTCATGCGCATCAGGAACGAGAACGGCAAGTGTATCTGATTCCGGTTTACCCCTGTAGGCAAGCAACTCTGACGTTCACCATTGATGGCACGTACACGATTGTCGTCAGTCTCGTCAACGCGGAGCTGTCAATCTTCCGTGGAACGCACACCGACAGCAAGGCAGAAGCAAGATTCTTCGTGGCCCCATTTGGCCTGATCGGCAATGTGCAAGACGATCCTTACCTGAAGATGATCGCGTTCTTCAGACACGACCTGGCTGCTGCCGAAACCGCCTAGTTACTTATCCGATAACCGCAAAACCCGAAAAAAGGACATCCGTATCATGCTCGACACCATTGTTTCGACTACCTGGCCCGGCGCAGTCGGCCTGATCATCGGTGGCGTCATATTCCTACTCATGCTCAACAAGCTTGAGGCACAGGCGCGAAAAAAGACGCTTCGTGCCACCAACAGGGCGCAGCTGCTGATAGAGGCGATGCAGTTGGCCTACCCAGCGGTGTTTGGGCCGAGCCAAGACCCCAGGGTGCAGTACCAGGCGATGTCAGACGGGATCGTCGTCCAAACAATGCACATGCTGGATTTCCGAATCCAGGTGCACACCGTGAGGACACCAAACCCCTACATGATCGTCAGCTACATGCCTGAGGGCGCCGAGGTACCCTTGCTCAACCTCAATCTGTACCTGAATGGCGCCCAAGAGGTTTCGCTCATCGATCAGGGGAAAATCACGGCATTCTTGCAAGCCTGCAAGGAAGCCACGATCCCCCACCCATTGGGTGGCTAGACGCACTCGTTTGCCACGCATGGGCCGCCGGGTAACACCGGCGGCCCGCCTGGCCTCATGCACTGCTTAACTACACATTTTGAACAAATCAAAAACAGCTCGCCACATTTAGCGAGCTGTTTTCTTTTTGGTTGTGCGTTGGCCCTAAGGGCTTACATCATACCCATGCCGCCCATACCACCACCGGGCATTGGAGCCGCTTCCTTCTCAGGAATCTCAACCACGAGTGCACCCATGGTAATGGCAGTACCTGCGATCGAAACAGCGTTTTGGATTGCTTCTTTGGTCACGCGGGCAGGGTCTACCACACCAACGGTCATAAGCTCAACCAGCTCGCCAGGATTATTGACGTCAAAGCCATAGCCAGATTTCTTGCTTGTAAGCACTTGTGGCAAGAGCTCGTCTGGGTTCAGACCGGCGTTGCTCATAAGCTGTCTAAATGGTTGCACAAGCGCGTTCTTAAGAATCTGCGCACCAGCAGTTGCCGATGTGTTACCTTCGATTGTAATTTCTTTGCTTAAGTCAACCTGCGTCACTCCACCACCAGGCACAATACCTTCGTCAAGTGCAGCCTTTACTGCCGACACAGCGTCATCAACCCGGAACTTCTTCTCTTCAATTTCGGTCTCGGTGACACCGCCAACCTTGATGACGGCAACTTTGCCGTTCAGTGCAGCGCGGCGCTTTTCCAAGTTTTCTTTGTCATATTCTGATGTAGCGTTGTCGATCAGGTTGTTGATCTGGGCAATGCGCGCCTCAACGTCAACCGCCGAACCAGCACCCTCGATAATGGTAGTTTCGTCTTTGCTGACGATCACACGGCGAGCCGTACCAAGGTCGGACAGATCAACGTCATCAAAGCTCACGCCGGCGTCTTCGGCCACATAGGTAGCGCCGGTGAGGATGGCAATGTCTTGTAAGGTCTCTTTCTTACGATCACCAAAACCAGGTGCCTTGATGGCAACGGTGTTGAATACGCCTTTTAGGCGGTTGAGCACGAGTGTTCCGAGCGCTTCGCCTTCAACATCCTCGGCAATAATCACCATTTCTTTCTTGCCAGCCTGTGCGGCTTTTTCGAGCACAGGTAGGAACTCCTGCACGGAGCTGATCTTCTTATCAGTTACCAAAATAAGCGGCTTGTCATATGTCGCTTCCATACGAGCTGTGTCGGTTACCATGTAAGGCGAAATGTAGCCACGATCCATGGTGAAGCCTTCCACTACTTCGCTCTCCATCTGGATTCCCTGGCCTTCTTCAACCGTCACTACGCCGTCTTTGCCGACTTTGTCGATCACATCGGCGATGAGTGTACCAATCGCCTTGTCGCCAGCCGAGATTGTCGCGACCTCAGCCACACGTTCTTTCTTTGAGCCAATGTCTTCAGCCATGCCAGAAAGTTTTGCTAGCACTTCTGCGCCAGCGTTTTCGATACCGCGGCGCAGCTCCATTGGGTTATGCCCAGCAGCAATCAGCTTGTTAGCTTCGTTCAAAATGTGGTAGGTCAGTACGGTTACGGTTGTAGTACCATCACCTGCCACATCGTTCATCTTGTTGGCGGCTTGCTTGATGAGCTCTGCGCCAACGCTCTCACCCAAGGTTTCGTCGTCATCCTCAGGCAAATCCATTGCCTTGGCTACTGACACACCGTCGTGCGTTACCGTTGGGCCACCATAGCTCTTAGAAATCACCACGTTGCGACCCTTAGGACCCATGGTTACCTTAACTGCATCATGCAATTTTTGCGCGCCAGCGAGCACTCGTTTGCGGGCGTCGTCATCATAAAAAACTCGTTTTGCCATACGCTTATATCTCTCCCTTTAACTTTAAAAAGTAATTACTTGCCCACTACGGCGAGTACGTCGCCTTCTTTTTCCAATTCCTCGGAGTCGGTCGCGAGCACTAGGTACTCTTCGCCGTCTACCTTGATTGGTGAGTTGTAGGTCTTGTACAGCACCTTGTCGCCCACTTTAATACCGGTTACTTTAGCGCCAACCGCGATCACCTCGGCCATCTCTGGAGCTTCCTGAGCTTCCTTGGCGATCAAGATGCCGCTGGCAGTTTTATCTTGCTTTTCGATCTGTTTGGCCACAATCCGATGGCCCAAAGGGGTAATTTTTGCCACTCGTATAAATCCTCCGTTTAGATTGATGGTGATGGAGTGTAAAACTCCCATCACTAGCAGAGGTATTCTAACAAGCCTTAGCAGTCAATGCAAGCGAGTGCTAATTATAATTTAGTTCTATTTTGCTTTCAACACAGTGCTCTACTATGCGTCTGGTACAGCGCTCGGTTGAAAGAGAGATTATGGCATGACCGGTTGGGTTTGATACCCGCAGCGCCCACCTCAGACCGTTTCTGCCCCAGGGCCCGGGGACGGTCTGAGGTGGGTTGGCTGCTTCGCCGGGAGCGGAGGTTCCCGGAAATCTTCCGCGTGCTTTCTCGTTACTCCGCTTGACTCATCTTCTGCTTTGCGGCCGCACTGCCGCACGACGTCGCCCAGGTGGGCGATTCCTGTACTTCGGCTTGGGAGCCAGGTCAGGAGAAGCCGGGCGTTGAATCTCGCCAGGTGTCGTTTCGTGCAGACGGTAAGCCATTACTTCAGAAGTCGTGAAGAGGTCGGAACCTCCCCCCTCCTTCCGGGCACATCATCCATCATGCTACCTGCTACCGGTTGCTCGGTACGCTTCTCTCCCCCAGTTGTGGGCTCCTGAAGCTGCCTGCGCCACACACACCGCCTCTCGGGAGGTGGATCCCGGAACGTAGTCCCAGGGTATTCGGCGCTACCTTGCGAGCGGTAGTACTGCGAGGGTGTCATCGATGAATATTCTCCCCAACATCAGTCGGCGGGGTAACTGGACGCGGTGCAAACTGATGTCATTGACGGATATAATGCGTCCAGCCACGCCGATGGCAGCCTACCGTATTTGGTTCGCTGCGCGTGGCCGGACACATGCAATATACACGTTTGCCATAATCTCTTGTTAAGGTCTGTTAACCTCGCTTGTGTAAGTCAGCGAAGCACAGATTTTAGCCAAGCCAAAAATAATAAAGCGGCTTAGCTCTAACCAAATTCAATCATATATATACTATATTGTCAAAACTTAAGCGTTTCGATAGCAGCCTCATAGTCAAAGTAGAGTGCCTCGTGGTGACCTTGCATGGTGATGAACCGTTCACTATGCCTCAAGTGCTTCGGATAACTCTTGGGTGGAAACAATGGATCATCGACCGGCACAATAACCTGCCAGTCAGCTATGCGCTTCGTTTGCGCCTCAAGGCTGTAGCCTAAAACAGGCCCGAGCGTACGCGCCTGCTTGAACGTGAAGCGATACCATCCCCACATAATGCTGTCGTGTCTGCCAAAACGAGTAACTTCGCGCCGCACTAAGCGCACAAAGAGTTGCAATGCGCTTACTTTGCTTGGTGGGCTAAACATACGAATGCTCTTGGGCTCACAGGCAAATAGCTCGATCAAGACATTGCCCGCTGAGTGAGTTATAGCCACGGCATCCTTGCAGGCCGCCTTCAGCTCGCTTTGGTACCTTAAGGCATCGTTGTAGGTAAACATGCGGATGTCATGGCCAGTAGCCTCGGTAAACGCACTGCAAAAACGCCGGCACAGTCTGTGCCCTACCATCATTCCGCCAATAAAAATGTACTGATCAGGCTTTGGACTTTTTTGCATTCAGGATTTTTGTCACTTCTTCTAAGTCATTCCAGGGAACGTAGTCGTCGCCAATACGCATGTATTCTTGGTCGCCCATACCCGTTATCACCACCGTGTCGCCTCGCTTGGCAATACTCAATGCGCGCTTGATACCATTGCGCCTGCCATCAACTTCGGTTGTCTTCGACGCTCCCCCACTCTTCTTGATGCCTTTAAGAACATCTTGGCGAAGTTTGGCCGGATCTTTTTCATAGGGTTCGTCGTCGGTCAGAATAATGCGGTCGGCGTAGCGTGCAGCGATCTCGCCCATAAGTGGGCGCTCGGTATCGCGATTACCCGTGCCGCCAAATACTAGTATCAAACGGTTGGTAGTAAGATTCTTGAGCGTTTCCAGTACGTTCTGCAGCCCGTCGGGGGTATGAGCAAAATCTATGATGATCGAATAGGGCGTGTCACTCTCAACTGCTTGCATTCTCCCCTGTACACCACTTAGGTTAGCAACACCGGCAACAATGGCGGCTTTGTCGATATGCATTAGGTAGGTGATGGAGGCCGCTGCCGCGGCATTATAGACGTTAAACTTACCGACCAATTTGGTTTTAAATTCTAGTGCGTCAGTCTTGTCGAAGACGATTGTAAAGTTGGACGCGCCCGAACTCAACCGAGCTTTGGTGATACGAGCATCGGCAGTGTTTTTCGCACCGTAGCTCATCTTCTGATCAACGGCAGGGAACTGATTGAAGTAGTCGTACCATTCATCATCAATATTGAGGGCAATATACCGAGGCTGTTTCATAAGGAGCTGTGCTTTTGCGAGCGCGTAGTTTTCCATCGTCTTGTGGTAGTTCAGGTGGTCGGGGGTTAGGTTGGTAATAACGGCAGCTTCAATAGGAGTGCCCCAAGTGCGCTGTTGGTCGAGTGCGTGCGACGTGATCTCTAGCACGACCCAATCTACTTTTGCCATACGCATGCGTCGCATGAGCCAGTTGAACTTCATTGGGTCAGTAACGGTGCGGTTTTCGTGGTTAGGGACGCGTTTGTCGCCAAACTGAAAATATACGGTAGAGTTAACACCTACGCTGTAGCCTGCAGCCTCAAGGATTGAAGCGATGTAGCTGACAGTCGTGGTTTTGCCATTAGTACCGGTGACGGCGATGACGCGTAGTTTACGACCAGGGAAACCAAAGATTACGCACCAGAATATGGCCTGGAGTTTGTGGAACAGGGGGAGTAGGGCCGAAAGCAGCCCGACGGGGAGGATTCTTTTAATAAAACGCTTCACACTCTTCATTCATCCATAATACCGCGACCCCACCCTAACCACCAAGGGTGGGGGATGGATTGTGGGCGATCTTCGCTTAAAAAGCGATGAGAAATATATTTTTCATCAATTCTTAAGCCCGGTACCAAACCTCAATCAGTTGCAATCTAGTCAGATTCTACCTATGCTAATGCCTGAAATATGCGTTTTTTAGGAATCGAAACCAGTTGCGACGAAACAGCAGCGGCCATCGTAGATGATGGTCGAATACTACATTCCAACGTCGTTGCCTCGCAGATCGATATCCACAAGCAATATGGTGGAGTAGTGCCCGAAATTGCTGCTCGGAGCCATATTGAAGTTATTAATTCGGTGATAGACGAAGCGATCCAGCGCGCCAACACCAACTGGGATGAAATTGATGCCATTGCCGTTACGTACGGAGCCGGGCTATCAGGCTCGCTGCTCATTGGTACACTCGCCGCCCGCACGCTAGCACTCACAAAACATAAGCCTCTGTATCCCGCTAATCATGTGCTCGGCCACGTCTTTGCCAATTACATTAATGTGCCGACGCCAGCCTTTCCTATGCTTGCGTTGATCGTCTCTGGCGGCCACTCACAGCTGGCTCTGTTTGCGAGCCCACTCGAGTATGTGCTACTCGGCCAAACCCAAGACGATGCAGTAGGCGAGGCATACGACAAGGTCGCCAAGATCCTCGGCCTGCCATATCCTGGAGGCCCTTCGATTCAGGCTGCGTCAGAAAATGGCGACCCTCATGCCTATACATTCCCTAAGGCGCAGCTGCCAAAAAGGGAGATCACAATACCTGGCGCCTGGATCAGTCTAGATGAGCCAACCTACACAATCCAAAACTCATATGACTTCAGCTTCTCTGGCCTCAAAACAGCCGTTCTAAGGCGTGTTCAGGCCGAATGTGGTAAGGATTACCAGTTTCCATCGTTTCAGCTTGCAGAGCTGCTCAGCGAGGCTCAGAGGAACGATTTTGCCGCCAGCTTTAGCCGTTTGGCTATAGAAACCCTCGTAGATAAAACTATGCTGGCTTTTGAAGAGTTCGCCCCAAAGTCCGTTGTCATTGCAGGTGGTGTGGCCGCCAGTAAGGAACTACGCGCCCAGCTCAGCAACCGTATACCGCTAGATATTGTCTATCCCGACTTTAGCCTGTGCACCGACAATGCAGCCATGATCGCCTCGCTCGGTTACTTCTTGAGCCAACACCAGGAACCTACCGATCCTCATTTGCTCGCGATCGACCCCAATCTCAAAATGTAGTAGTGGCAAAAAGTTCGTTAAGTTCGCGTGACTTCTACCCCAGTTTAAGCTACTATAATCACATACAAGTGTAGGGATTTTAAACGGCAAACCGGCTGTTTAAGTTGTTTGAGGTGGCGACCATTTGCCAAAAGTAATCTGGCGCGCCAGTAGGTGCGAATTATAAGAGGAAGCAGAGACAGTGAATTTACCAAAAGTTTACGAAGCAGATAAGTACGAATCAGAAGTTTATAAGCTATGGGAGCAATCTGGCGCATTCCAGCCCAGCGGAAACGGCGAACCGTTTAGCATTGTCGTGCCTCCACCAAACGCCACTGGCAAGCTTCATATTGGCCATGCGGTGATGCTCGCCATCGAGGACACCATCGTTCGATACCAGCGCATGCAAGGCAAAGACGTGTTATGGGTTCCCGGCACCGACCACGCCGCTATCGCCACCAACGCGGTCATGGAACGGCAGCTTGCCACTGAGGGCAAAACTAAGCACGACATCGGCCGCGAAGCTTTCCTCGACCGCCTGGCAGACTTTATCGAGCAGTCGCAGGACAACATCCGACATCAGATGCGCGCCATGGGCGCATCGCTCGACTGGACGCGCGATCGCTACACCATGGAGCCAGCCATGAACAGACTCGTTTCTGAGGTGTTTATAAAGATGAGCGAAGACGGACTCATGTACCGAGGTAGTCGTATCGTCAACTGGGACGGCGTCTTGCAGACCACCGTGTCCGACGATGAGCTAGAGCATAAAGAGGAAAAGACTACTTTTTACACCTTTAAATACGGTCCGTTTGAGATCGGCACTGCTCGCCCAGAAACCAAGTTTGGCGACAAATATGTGGTAATGCACCCAGATGATGAGCGCTACGCCAAGTACGAGCACGGCCAACAGATCACCGTAGATTGGATTAACGGCGAAGTGGTAGCTACCATTATTAAGGATGAAGCGGTTGACCCTGCATTTGGCACGGGTGTTATGACCATTACCCCCTGGCACTCAGCTGTGGACTTCGAGATCGCCGAGCGCCACGACTTAGACAAGCAACAGATCATCGGCTTTGATGGCAAACTGCTTCCAGTAGCCGGTGAGTTTGCCGGCATGAGCATCGAAGACGCACGGCCAAAAATCGTCGAGAAGATGCGCACGCTTGGGCTGCTCGTTGCTGAGGATCCAGACTACATGCACAACATAGCCATCTCTGACCGCGGCAAGGCGGTGATTGAGCCACAGATCATGGAACAGTGGTTTGTTGATGTAAATAAACCCGTCGTTAAGTGGAAAGGTCACAAACGCTCTCTTAAAGAAGTTATGCAAATGGTTGTGCGCGACGGCGACATCACGATTCTACCGAACCGTTTTGAGAAAATTTACTTCTCATGGATCGATAATCTGCGTGACTGGTGTGTTTCGCGTCAGATCTGGTGGGGACATCGCATTCCCGCTTGGTACCGTCCAACCGAAACCGGAGCACACGAGATTAGCGTTGGCTATGAAGCTCCCGATGGCGATGGCTGGCATCAAGACCCCGACACGTTAGACACATGGTTCTCGTCGGCGTTATGGACTTGGTCTACCCTACTCGAGCCCGAGTTGGTACTCGATGACTCGAACAGCATAGAAGATCTACTCAAGAAATCTGCCACCTACAAGCGCTTCCACCCTAACAACCTCATGGAAACCGGCTACGATCTCATCTTTTTCTGGGTTGCGCGCATGATCCTAATGACAACCTACATAACTGGCGAGGTTCCGTTTAAAACGGTCTACCTGCATGGTTTGGTGCGCACCAAAGACGGCTCCAAGATGAGCAAGTCTCACCCCGAGACAATCATCGACCCGCTTGATGTCATTCCAAAGTATGGAACTGATGCCGTGCGGCTTGCGTTGCTCGTTGGCCAAGCTCCGGGCAATGATTCGCGCATGTATGAAGAAAAGATCGCCTCGTACCGTAACTTCTGCAACAAGCTCTGGAACGTTGCCCGATATATCGAAAGCATGGTTGGTGACGAATATGCCGAGAATAAGGTAAAGCCCGAAACTATTGCGGATCACTGGATATTAGAAAGACTCCATATAACTCTTGACAAAACAGCAGAACTTATGGAGAAATATGAGATCGGAAAAGCCTATGAGCAGATCTATCATTTCATCTGGGATGATTTGGCTGATTGGTACATTGAAGCGTCAAAAGCCGAGCCAAACAAGTCGGTTCTAGTGCATGTTCTTGAGGTAACATTGAAAATGACTCACCCATTTGCGCCATTTGTAACCGAAACAATCTGGGATACTCTGAAGTGGGAACAGCAACTTCTTATCCAATCTGCCTGGCCGTCAGCCGTTCCGTTCGATCGAAATAATGCCATAAAGTTCCGAGAAGTAAAGTCCCTGGTCCGCGAGATTCGAGCAATCCAGACCCAGTTGGTTCAAACAGGTAATACTCTGTACTATTCTGGCAACAATAAGTTCCTGGAAGACAATGCAGCGCTTATTAAAATGCTCGCCAAACTACGCAACGTGACACAGGTGGAAAGTGGACGAGGTCTTCACCTTACCCAAACCGAGCACATCTGTTGGCTTGATATTGCTCAGCAAAAAATCAATGACTACCTCGAGAAGATGCAAAAGCGCATAACTGAACAAGATGCTAGTATCAAAGGGTTAAAGGCACGCCTCGACAATAGCGATTACGTGCGTAAAGCGCCTAAAGAGCTGGTTGAATCAACCAAACAACAGTTGCTAGAGGCAGAGGAGCTGCGAGGCCGTATTGCAGCAGAAGCCGAAAAGATCAGCCGTTCAATGGCATAGAAAAGTGCGAGCATTTATTGACAATGTCTCTTTATATGATATTATAGATTATCATAACGCTCACGTTGTTTTGAGAGACGACCGAGCACTTGAAGGAGTTTTCCGTGGAGGAAGTCAGGGAGCGCATGCGCCTGAATGATAGTCAGCGCATGGCTGTTATACATACCGACGATTACGGCGTCGCTGATCCGGCACCCCTGTTTGTTATGGACTTTGCTAGCTGGCAGCAACTTCGCGCCGTTAACTTTTTTAACTACTTTACCCCTGATGGATCGATTGCCAGTATCGCCCGTTTTAAGCCAGCCTGGCAGCGCTATGAGTTGCTCTATCCACTAGAGTCAAAGATTCTTCGCGGTATTTACAATGCACTCGAAAGCAACCCAGTGCGCATCTTAGACAACACACAACTCTCAAATCGGTTTTACCGAGCTTATGTTATTTTGAGTAGCCTTGTTGATGAGCTTGATGTGTTAGTTGACCCAGAACTTATGAGTAGTGGCCACTGGAATCACGGCTACGTCATAAACGACACGATTGCCGTACAAGACTAATTAGCCTCAAGAGCTTCTTTGATTCGCTCACCAGATTCGCGTGGTCTATAGTCATCAAACCACAGTACGCGCCAGCCAAATCGCTCGGCAGCCATTAAGTTCGTACGTGAGTCATCGGCAAAGAGAATTTCGGCACCGGAAAAGCCCGACATGGTTTCGGCAATCTGGTAAATTTTGGCCTCTGGCTTAATGGCCCCCACCTCTGACGAATCCACTATTGCAGCATAATCTATGTCTGGCAAAAGTCCCTTGTCCATCATCTGGGCAATCATACCCTTATTAATGTTGGTGAGCAGGCCAACCTGTACAAGCTTAGAGATATCCGATAGCAACTTGTGTACGGCGCCGATGGGTTCTACAGTTTTTAGGTAATACGCCTCCCAGTCCAACGTGGCGATACCTAGACGCTCGGAAAGGGCCTTATTAAACTCTTCAGGAGTCATCTCTCCCCTGTTAGCGGCATCATTATAGTGCCAGAATGAGGTCTCGACTTTCTCAACACTCAGGTGGTGATCCCTTGCCAGATCCACAAAGGCCTTTTGGAAAAATCGCACCAATACCCCATTCACGTCACAATAAAAAAACTTAATACGGGTGGCATGCTTGTTTCCTTTCGGCACCCCGCCTTCAAGCATTTGCTCGACCGTAATGCCGAGTACTCTGGCAATAGCAGCAACAGTGAAGACACTTGGATTCCGAATGGCACCGCGCTCAATCTTGGCTAGGGTAGAGTAGGCAAGCCCAGCTCTGTCTGAGAGCTCATCCTGCGTTAAACCAGCTTTCTGCCGTAAAAACTGAATATATTGGCCTAATTTTTGGTACGATTCCGCCATTTGATACTAGTATCGTAGTACTTGATATAGAAAGCAAGAGGATTTACAGAGTCTTGGGCATCAAAATAATAAATTAGACTAAAAACAGATAATAAAAGTATATCGCATGAAAGAAGGGGGAAGAAGAGGAATGGTAGGCGGTGATTAATGCCCGGTGCCGGGCAAGGGGAGGCAGGTGGCCTCTGAAACCCTTGCCCGGCGTTGACCGGTATGCCGACTAGTGCTTTATGCCGCTACCAGCGCATGCACGCTTGGGCGCTGAGAAGCCCACAGTACCGCCACCGCGGCGAGCATGCGTTCGGACTGACGCTTAGTCCACGTCAAGATCGGAGCGTTGTACTTCAGCTGCTCGATCGCATAGCACGGGCCCCGATCGGGCTCGAGCCAGTAGGGCAAGATGGGAGTGCATCCAATCTTGCCCTGAACCCCGAATCCCGTACAGAGATAGTCGTACAACCTCTCCAACGTATCACGATCACTGAGGTCCCCATTGGCAATGATTTCGCACGCTGTGGCGCGTACGGCTGCGACGAGAGCAGGCTCCGTAACAGTTGTCATAGCTCATAGTCTCCTGAATCAAGCCCCCGTAGGGGCATCCTCTTCTTCCGAATTGTTCGCCACTGATGCCATCCAACAGATGACAGTGGCAGGTGCGTGGTACGATCTGGCTTAGCGCTAACGCCATACCAGGCTTCGGCCCACAGCATATGTAGCGACTTTGCGCTACATACGCGCTGGCCCGAAACAAAAAACCGGATCAATCGTTGGATTGATCCGGTTGCTCGTTTTCGTAAACTATGAACTACATCAATCCATTATTAGCGAATCACGAGCAAGAGGGCCTGACGACTCTCTGCTTGGGTGCTAAAAACGGAACGAACTGTGTTCATGGGCAGCATTATAGTAAAATCATGTGGTTTTGTCAACGGCAGAAGCATTATCAGTATGGCGAGCTATAGCTTGGCGTAAAAAGGCGATTCACCATACCCCACCCATTTCCACCGGGTGGTGGGTGGATTGTGGCAGAGAGTCAAGCCGATCTCAAGCACAGAACGGCATTTTTAAGAATATTCTCATTTTACATAGGCACCTTAGCATATCTCTATAACTAATTTATCTATCTAGATGCTAAAATTTAAGCATATGCACTCTGTTCTGCGTTTTTCGCGCTGGATTATTCATAAACTTTCCGTAGCCCTGCTTGCAAATGCGGTTACTATTGGCGTGCCGCTGCTGGCATTCAGCGCGCACATCACTAATCCTGAAATCGTAAAAGCCTGGTTGCACGACAGCAATACGTATCAGACTGTTCTAGATGAATCGCTCGATCTAATTACATTAAAAGCCGACAATAGGAACGGCGACTTCCAGTCGTTAGGGGAGACACTCGATAGCAACCCATTTGTAAATAGTGCCTCGATCAAAAAAGTAATATCAGAAACGATCACCGCTGATTTCTTAGAGGCCCAGGCTACTGGCGTAATTGACGGAACGTATGTGTGGCTAGACGGAACACAGCCTGAGCCGTCATTTAGACTCTCGTTGGAGAGTAAGCATGACGAGCTAAAGAGTCGGCTAAAAGCGGTCGTAATGGCAGAATTTGCCGACCTGCCCGTCTGCACCCCGGCCGAACTGACTCCAGAGTTTAATTTGATTAAGGCACAATGCGTCCCAGGGGGCATCGACCTTGAACGCGAAACTGACCGTTTTGCCGACGAGTTCGTGGGAGCTGACGGCCTCTTTGGCAACTCTGCCTGGACACAAGAGAATGTGATTAAGCGGGAAGGCGAGAGTTCAGGGCTGACTCAACAACAGCTCAAGCTCGGACAACAAGCCTTTGCCGGCCTGCAAGAAGGGCCGCAATGGCTGCTGGCGATTGGTGCTGTCTGTGCGCTGATAGTTTTCGCTACTTCACGCAGTCGTTACCGCGGATTTTCTGAAGTAGGAAACACTATATTTAGTGGTAGTCTCTTTACATTTATTTCGGCGTTCATTTTGTCACGATACGAAAACCTGATTACTAACTTCATTGGCGAGAACGACTCTTCTAACGCCACGATCAAAGCCGCACGTACAATATTTGAACCGTTACTCGAAAGGATTGTCCATGACGTAGCGTCTCTGGCGCTTATTATGTCGGGTATAGTCTTGCTCGTCGGCACCTTTATGGTTGGGCTCAGCTTTTATCTACGTGGGCATTATAAGCGTATTGAGGACGAAAAGATGGAGGCTGAGTGGCATGCAGCTGCCGAAGAGGCACGGATTGATGAAATGAAGAAGCTTGCTAGGCGCCATCCTAAAAAATACCAGCATCTCACATATGACCCAGTAACACAGAAACCACTCAAAGCATCAGAAGAGAAGATCAGCGTACATCACGCACGTAAAATTGTGCGTGACCCTGCCACTAAGCATAAGAAGATTAGTGAGATTGGGAAGGAGTAGGATCTTGAGCGAAGCAAAGTATCGCTCACCTTAATGCTCCCAACGAAACGTAGGCGTTACATTGAAGAGAGGGAGGGATAGCGGCCTTCGGCCTTTTCAGTATTTGCCCAAAGGCAAATACTTCACCGAACCTTGGTTCAAATCCCTCATCTTTCTCACAAGAGAAAGTAAAAGGCCCACCCCATAAAGGAATGAGCCTTTTACTCCTGGCGGAGAGGGAGGGATTCGAACCCACGAGACCCTTTCGGGCCTGACGGTTTTCAAGACCGTTGCCATCAGCCGCTCGGCCACCTCTCCATCTAACTTCGGTATTTTAACAGATATGCATCAAAAGACAAACTGTCACTTTTTCCCCTGCATCGCACCCAAAATTCGAGCCAGGACGATAAGAAGGATAACCGACGCACCAAACGCTCCGATAAATATAAGCCCATAGTGCAATGGCTGAGCAGCCAGCTCTCCGTACATGCTCTGCGGACAGCCATAGTCGCAGTTTGTCTGGACGTTGGCGACTTGTCGCGCAGACTGCGAGCTGGCACGGCTAGATAGCATAGAGGCCGAAGCTGCGAACAAGATGACACCAGCAGTCTTCTGCATAGAGTCACTCAGCAGTCCGCGCCACCATACCAATGCCCCCAGTATTAGCCCTGCAAGAACAACCGCAATTTGAGCGGTCAAAGAAGTAGGGCAGGCGCACGTGATTGCAAAGTGGACCGGTGGATACATGCTAATTAATAACGTCTTTATTTAGTGTTTAATTAACCAAACGCCGTGTGGCACGAATGGGTGAATACATATACATAGTACCATCTTGCATCCCAAGCTATGATAAATCGAAGATATGACACCAATAAAAAACCAGCCCCTGAAATACAGGGCTGGTTATATCTACAAATGGTGTACCCGACAGGATTTGAACCTACGACCTTTGGCTCCGCAAGCCAACGCTCTATCCAGCTGAGCTACGGGTACATGTGTGGGTCAGTTATGACCACGTATCAGTAAGTATAGCGCACGCACGCCTACATCAAGAAGATAATTGCCATAAAAAAACCAGGTTACCCTGGCCAAATTACCTCTTTACTTTTATCAGTTTGACCAATTAGCCAACCGTTTATCACAGAAACAAAATGATAATGTGACAAACGGCGGAAGGCTTCTTGGTTTATTGATAAAAGGTGCGTCGCATAGCTCCTCAAGTCTTCCTGATCACGTTTGTTAACGGTCCTATCTTTAACAAACCTGGCCAGCAAGACTTGCGGTGCGAACAGAAATAATCGTATCACACTGTGACACGCTGACACAAATAATTTTTCTTTGGAAGTCAATATCTATAGTCGTATTCTGTGGATGAATCGATCGATTAAATCTGGATCGCGCATACGATTGGGCAAGTACTGCCCAATGATCGATGCGACAGCGTCGATCTGGTCGGGGGCAACATAGACGGAGATTGGGGGCATATAACGCTCAAGAGGCTCTAAGAATATATTCTCAAGTGCGTCACTTTGCATGATCGAAAATGATTTAAATGACGCGTAAGGGAACTCTTTTCCGTTGATAACGATTCCGCTGCCTGTTAGCTCGTACGATAGTGTGCGTGGTTTACGCGTCGAGAGCACCAAAGCGGCGACCGCAAGTAGGCCGATAACCACGACAGATATAATGTCTTTAACAATAAAATATATACCACCAAGAAGCGCTGTAAAGAATAGCACATAAGCCACATACCAGATGGGACTTTTGTCATGATGTACGTACTCCGATGCCTCCCACTTGATAGGTTGACCAGAATTTTCTGCCATAAGCTTAATTCTAAACTATGCCTCAGTCTTTTTAAAATCGAAGTTTGCATTTTGATCTGTTGGAAGTTACCATACTATCGTATAATTCGTCAGTACTGATTATAAGGAGAGGTACCCAAGCGGCTGAAGGGGACGGTTTGCTAAATCGTTAGGCTGGGGCAACTCGGCGCGAGGGTTCGAATCCCTCTCTCTCCGCCAGGAGTAAAAGGCTCATTCCTTTATGGATTGAGCCTTTTACTTTTCTCGCTCGAGAAAAGAAGAGGGATTTGAACCCGAAAGAGGTTCGGCGAAGGCTTAACATCGTTAAGCCGAAGAAGGCCAGCCCGGCTGGCCGCTATCCCTCTCCGAAACAAGTCTGCTTTGCGCTGTCAAAGGTTCAGAAAGACTTCGCAAAGCTTTAGTTGAGGCGGCATGAATGGAGAGTATCTATTATTCCTCCATCATTTAGCACCCCAATCCTACAAAACCCTGTATTTTTAACTACAAAACTGTTATTCTACTACTGTTAAAGTGCAAAGCAAACTATGAATCCAAATGCCATGCCATCACCTGGTCCAAGCCCAGAAAACGGCCCAACCCCTCCACCAACGCCCGAGCAAGGCCATTTTGAAGCGCCACAGCAGCCGGCCATCAATCCTGAAATTAACAGAGCAGAACCCGGTGCTATACCCAATCCTTACAGTCCGCCGCCTCCAGGAGCATTCCAGCCAAACTATCAACCGCCCCAGCGTCCACTCAGTGAGCCTGCCAAAGTACCCTATACAGACACGACACATGAAGTTGAGCTCAACCTGCCCGTCAACGAGGATATTTTAAAAAAGCGTAAGCAGGCCAAACGTCTACTGGCGATTGCCATAAGCTTTGGTGTTATGTTTGTTATAGGTATTGCGATAGTTTCATTTGTCTTTCTAACCAACAAGGCTAAGGAAGAGGACACGGCTAAGCAACAATCGACCGACACAACCCTAAAAGAAGACTTGAACACATTTGGCCTAGCGCTGAACAATTTTAGGGAAGGGGATGATTACTTCACAATCACACCAGAGGACGTAGCAGAACTCAAAACCGGATACCTGCCGCGCACCTTCAATGACCCACGTACCAATAAGGCCTATGCGGTCACAAATGAAATTCCGCAAGTTGGCGAAATTCAATATGTGCCTGCAGCTGTGTGTAATGACGACGATTCAATCAATCTAAGCGGTGACGATACTAGTTTTGCCATCCGAGTCCTACTCCAGAACGGCACACTGTATTGCCTTCAGCAGTCAGAAGTAAAAGCCGCCCCTGTAGATCAGTAGACATCTCTATTCTTTTACGAATAGTGGAGCGATATGGCGTAGACGTACACCCGCCGCGCGCCTGCACTTCGCAAAACCGCTGCCGCAGACTCGATCGTTGCGCCAGTAGTAACGACGTCATCAACAAGCAATATCTGTTTACCTTTTACGTGCTGCGGGTCGGCAACTTCGAATACATTATTCATTTGACGCAAACGAAGTGCACGACCTGCGCCAACCTGACGAATCGAAGAAGTGCGCTCGAGTAGCCGTTTAAACGGTAAATTGCCTTGTTTTGCAGCGCTTCGCGCGATGATACGGGCATGGTCAAACCCGCGCTCACGAACTCTTCTCGGCGCGGTTGGAATGTATGTAACTACGTCTACTGGCGGTATGCCTAGTTTTTGTACCATCTCGGCACCAAACACACCGCAGAGCGAGCGACGAAGATCAAACTTCATAGAACGTATCAGTAAGCGAGCGTCATCAGAGTAGGGAAGTAACTTGCCGACAGAATACACCCCCGACGAGCCGCTGCATGCAGGGCAAGTCCTGCCTTGAGGTGAAAGCTTGTTGCAGCGGTAGCAGGTTTGAGGCAGATCACAAAACATCTTTTCCTGACATTTTTTACAACAAGCTGATCCTAATTGGTTGCACAGTACGCATTGTTCAGGGATAAGCATATCAATTATTTGCGTAATCATTTGACTCCTTGTATTATAAAGATGTTGTCAATACTACTATTTTATAGGTTGGAAACGGATTAGAAGTCGGCTATAATCTATGAAACGGTGGTTATTCAGCAAAACACTATAATGTAAGTGGAGGATGCATGGCGAGGCGACAAAAAGATGACGATCTACTGATGGACGACGAGTTAGCTGCGGCGTTCCTTGACGAAGATGATCAGCCTGCAGACGATCAAGCAGTTATGCCTGTTAATGAAGATCAAGCTGATGATTGGGACGATGACACTGTTCCTGGTCAGCTCGCAGTTGATGTATATGAAACTAAGGAAAAGCTTTACGTTAAGGCTCGCACGGCTGGCGTAAACAAAGCCGATCTTGATGTTAGTATTTCAGACAATACCGTAACAATTCGGGGAACGCTCTCTTCGGGTGACGAAGTAGAAGCAGAGAACTACTATCTACAAGAGTGTTACTGGGGTGAGTTTTCACGCAGTATTGCATTACCTGTCCAGGTTAAAGAGGATGAGGTTGAAGCAGTTCTTAAGGATGGTGTGCTCACCATTAGCTTTACCAAGGTCAAGCAAGATACTGTAAAGCGTATTCAGATTCAGTAAGGTACGGCGTACTTATTCAACAAAAACAGCACCAGTGCGGGTGCTGTTTTTGTTTATTGGCTATGCCAGAATCCCAGAACGTCATAACCCCCGAGGGTCAGATATCATAAAATCCAATTTTGTTGTGTAATATATCATTCGAATCTTGCATCAAGAAATCCATGTAACCGTGCTTTGAGAAGAATTCACTTTTGAGTTTGCTTGTATCCAACCAGTCAACGGTTGCTTTCAAATTATCATCGAGACGGGAAAGGCTTGAGTAGGGATGCGCGCTCCAATGTACTGGGTTCAAGTGAATATACTTCGATACATGCTGCAGATATGGAAGGGGATCGATGAAAGACGCCCGATACCTGCTTTCAAATAATGGGCCACGCCGTGCATACTTGCGGTTATAGTAACTCGAGTAGGAAGCGAGTAAGACTTGTATAGACCGTAACATGCTCCCAGCTTGGTGCCATTAAAACAAGAAAGACCGCGGATATAAAAAATATCCCGAATTGCTTCGGGATATTTTAGAGCTACGGTTGCGCTAGCGCAAATGTACGATACTAGCCGCTAATCGTCGTCGATTCGGTAAAGACGAAGTTCACGATCAGCTGGGCAAGCAATACGATTGCCAAACCAACAATAGCGTATAGGATAGTGTTCTTGGCTGCTTGAACATTGGAGCTGTCGCCACTAGAAGTGATGTAGCGGAAGCCACCCAAAATGATCATAACAACAGATATCGCACCCACGATAAGCGTGAAGTAAAACACGATTCGTTCTACGAGTGTTCGAAGACCGCCTTCTGCGTCGCCGCCTTCACAATCCTCAATGCCTGCAGAGGTTGCACCTGAACAAATATTCTCACGAATAGTTCCTGCAAACGCAGGCTGAGCGGTAAATGCCACCGGCACTACCAACACTGCGAGCAAGCCCACAGAAGCTAAGATACGTTTAAATGTAGTAGTCATATTAGTTTTTCCTTTTATACTTAAAATATAGTAGCACTTATGCTAGAGGCTGGCAATAATTGTTGACTCTGCTTGAGCATTAGAGTTTTCCGCGCTCAATGCAACGTTCAAAATAACCTGCGCGAATATTGCAACTGCTAGCCCGATTAAGGCATACATAATGGTGTTTTTTGCGCCCTTAACACCCGCCGCGTCGCCGCCAGAGGTTATATAACGAAGTCCCGCAATGATGATCACGATAACACTGGCTGCACCAACAATATAGGACAGAATATTAACTACTGCGCCTACAATAGCGCCAATGCTTTGCTCACCGGGAGCAGAGTCACAGCCATTGCCACTAATGCCCTGGCAGGCGAGTTCTGCAGCATCGCCAGCATGCGCAAGCTGGGTCGCAAAAGCGCTCACCAGGCAGATGGTTACTAAGATGAGGCTCAAGCCAATTAGGTAGTTTTTAACAGTTATATACATGAGATTTCCTTTCCTCTGATGATTCTTATGTAGCTTGAGAAATTCGATTCAAAACAAACGGCACAACCTCGCGCACAATCATTGAGCTGGCCAAACCAATCATGGCATAAATAATCGCAGCCCGAGCACGGTTAGCTTTGGCTGGCTCACCGTTAGAAACCACATACATTATTGCTGCGATAAAAATGACGATTATGGCGGCAGCAAGAGCAATCGCGGTAATAACGTCTGTAACAGTGTATAGTACGCCATCACTTCCAGAGAACTCGTTATTTGGCCCACCATCGCCATTACTTTGGTTCTGACAATACGCAGTTCCTGCACCTTCGCGCTGACAGAATGGATCGTTAAATTGAGCGTAAGCAATGCCAGAAAAGAGGAGAGTACTTAGACCAAGCGCAGCAATGAGCCGTTTCATGATATTCGCCATTATAAGTTACCAAGCACAGCCGTGGTTAAGAAATATGCACTAACGATAACAACTATACCAACCAATGCATAGGTGATTGTGTTGCGAGCAGAAGCTGCCTTGCCTGGGTCGCCGGTGGAGGTGACAAACTTAACCGTACCGAGCGCCACATAAACAGTCGCAACCGCACCAGCAATGGCATATATAAAGTTAAGTATACGTGTCAACGCCTGATCGGTGGTCGAGCGGGGCAGTAGCGTTCCGCCACTATCGGTGCCGCCCGCCAACACATCCATAAACAGGGTAACTGCGGCACTCGCCAGCACGGCAATCACTAGACCAGCCATGGCGTTAATTATAGTACGACGCGCTTTGGCAGTACCGTCTGGTGAACCTTGGGATGTTATGTACTTAAAGCCGCCGTAAATTACATAGAGCAAAGCAGCAATAGCAGAGATCTTAAGGAAGGCTTCCATGATAGCCGCTGCAATAAGCCAAATGTCTTGAAGCTCAAAGTTGATGTTATCAACGCCGCCCTCGGCATCACAGGCGGTTATATATTCGTGCCATGGTGGAATAGAGAAGAAGTTAGGCGGATCACCACACCTGGCCAGAGCTTGCTTGGCGGGTGCAACCGCAATAAAGATCCCTGAAAGAATAGCGCCCGCCAGAACAAGTTGGAGCGAACTTCTTAACAAGCGTTTCATTAGGATAGTCTCAGTATCCAGCCTAGTTCTGGGATTATCTCGGCGTCATTAAGCACACCACCAGGAATGAGCCAGTTCAGGATAACCCAGCCAAATATATATAAGAATATGGCTGTACCAACTTGCGTAAGGCGCTTGACGGCCGCAGCAGTTTTACCGGGTTCACCTTGAGCAGTTGCGTACTGCAAACCGGCAATTGTAACACCGATTGCAGAAACAACACCCACGCCAATAGAAGCAATATTTACATAATTGATAAAGCGGCCGTACAACTGACCGGCATCTGAACTGCGATCACGCAAGTTGATAGTTCCGTTGCCAATAGTGCCTTTTGGGCCATCGGAGTCAAAAGGAACATGGTTTAGGGGAGAGGCGCCCGAAGAGTCTACCGCACCACCTTGTTCGGTACATGCCTCGTTGCTATCAACCTCGGTGGTTTCGCCATTAATAGTACAGGGAACCGCGTACACACTTGTCTGAAACACAAGTAGTCCGAGCGAAACGTAAAATAATACGACCAGAGCTAAGAAAGAATTTTTGATCATTTAGCGTAAGTATAACATTCTGGGTAATACAAACAAATAGTTCTAGCCAACGGCATCTGCTGTGCATATTAAGATAGGGACTGTGATACATAGAGACTATTGACGCCAGTTTGCTATAGAACAGGCACGTTATTTATGCTTAAATACCTGCGTAATGTTTAAAGTGCTTATGAAGCGTCGGATGATGACTCGAGCCATGGTGTTTAGCATGATTTTGCTCACGTTTGGCTCTATGTTTAGTTTTGTGTTGTCGAGCGGCAGTAAGGCTTATGCAACACACGAGATAGTTTGCGAGGGACCTGGCACTGGAGTTCTAGGCCTTGGACCTGGCGATATAACCATCCGAACTGTATCCTGCGAATTTGGTGAAAATCAGGTTTTGGGGTGCGAGTCTATACCGCATGACGTGCCGGTAGCAGTATGTCGTTTACCACAAGGGTTCCCACCCGGACCAACAATCTACCAGATCGAAACAGGCGACGGAGCTGGTTGTAGCTTTGGCGAAGAAACGGTTGCGGAATTTACTGGCGGCCAAGGCGCGGTAGGGCAGACCGGCGGTGATCTTGATGACCCAAGCCCAAGCTGTGAATCAAACCTGCCCGGCTTAGGCTGGATACTCTGCGCGGTAGCCGAAACGCTGCTTAAAGTGTTCGAAGACTTTTTAGGTGGCACCGTTATTAGAACCATCCTTGAGTACGATCTAGTTGATACACCTGAACAAGCCGAGGGACTACGCGGTATCTGGGCAGGCTTTAGAACTCTTGCTAACGTTGGTTTTGTCATCGCGTTCATGGTGGTTGTCTACTCGGCTGCAACCGGAAACGCGCTCAGTGCATACGACGTCAAGCGTTTGTTGCCACGACTACTAATAGGTGCTATCGGCGTTAACTTATCATTCTTTATATGTCGCGAGATGGTGGGGTTATTTAATGATCTGGGTAACGGAATAAGAGATATAATGCTCGCCCCAGTTGGGGGCGGCGAAGCCCTCTACGACGAAGTTAGCTCCACATCATTGCTCGATTGGACAGAGGCAGGCGCAACCATCCTAACCGTTATCTTGTTGACTATAGCTTTTGTCTTCTCGATTGCCGGATTATTGACTGTTTTGGTTGCGTTCTTGCTGCGTAATATTGCCCTAACCGTACTTATTGTTATCTCGCCACTTGCATTCGTAGCCTGGATTTTGCCAAACACTGATGGCTTTTATAAGCGCTGGTTTAAGCTCTTTACGAACATGTTAGCGCTCTTCCCAATGACTATGGCGTTCCTCTCTGCCGGGGCATTGGTGAGTTCGATTTGGGCAGCAGGGGAAGGCAGATTTGGTGACACCTTTATATCAATTGTATAGCGCTTTTTTCAGTGGCTTGCTATGGG
>CAZHXE010000002.1:0-30123 GCA_964536005.1 uncultured Candidatus Saccharibacteria bacterium | reverse complement strand
GCTCTTCGATTTTTACGGCGTCATCATTAGCGACGACATGTGGCAATTTGCGGGTGTCGACAAGATGGCGGAGGATGACGTCCATGAGCTGTCGCGCTCTGTGAATGTTGGCGCTATCACCTGGCCAGAGTTCCGAGCGCAGCTCGCCAAGTTAACCGGCAAGACTACGCAGCAGGTTGACGACATGTACGCGGCGCATCGGGTTAATATTGCAGTGGTTACGTTCATAAAGCATCTGGCAGCGACTATGCCGGTGGGGTTGATCACAAACGCGGCGGGGCCACAGATTCGTCCTATGCTGCACGAGCTTGGCATCGACCAATTATTTGCCCAACTGGTCATCTCATCCGAGGTTGGCTTGCTCAAGCCCGACCCACGGATGTACGATCTGGCACTCAACAATTTAGAAGTTCAGGCGGAAGAGTGTGTGCTAATTGATGACCTCGCCCGCAATGTCGATGCCGCCCAGGACATTGGTATGCAGGTAGTGCTTTTTCAAAGCGCAGAGCAGCTTAAAAGTGAGTTTGCTCTACTGATGTAAGCCTAGTCTAAAGCGGGTAGACATAGTTTTAAACACCTCGGTTGCGCCTACCCGCCTCTTTACGTCATAATAAAAACATGCCAGAACTACCAGAAGTCGAGACGGTTAAGCGAGGTTTGGAGCGGTTGATTGTGGGCAAGACGATCATGAGCCATAGTTTTGATTGGCCCAAAAGCTTTCCAAATGACCCCGAAGCAGTAAGGTCGCACATGATCGGTGCGCGTATTCAGCGTGTGGATCGCCGGGGTAAAGCGATCATCGTTACGCTGGATAGTAAGTACTCGTTAGTAATTCATCTTAAAATGACCGGCCAACTCGTGTTTGTTAATGCCGATGAGCGTTGGGGAGCGGGGCATCCAAACGACTCGCTTGTTACGCACTTACCCGACAAATCCACACGCGTAACTATCAACTTCGCCGACGGCTCTAAATTATTTTTCAATGATCAGCGCAAGTTCGGTTGGGTCAAACTGCTTCCAACTGCTGAAGTGCAAGAACTTGCATTCTTTAAGAAGCTCGGGCCAGAGCCCCTAGTCGATACGTTTACTGCCGAAGCGTTTGCTCAGCGACTCGCGCGTCGCCAAAAAACTTCAATCAAGGCCGCGCTTCTCGATCAAACCGTGCTGGCAGGTGTGGGCAATATCTACGCAGACGAGTCGCTGTTTGGCGCGAGTATTCACCCTTCCCAGCCAGTCGGATCGCTTTCGCCGAGTGACATCGCACGGTTGCTTGAAGAAATTCGCGCGGTCATGAACCTCAGTATCGAACAAGGCGGCTCAACCGACCGCAATTATGTAGACGCTGAGGGCAAGAGGGGTAATTACTTACAGTTTGCCAAAGTATTTCATCGTAACGGGCAGCCGTGCCTGGTAGACGGCACGATTATCGAAAAGTCGCGGGTGGCAGGACGTGGCACGCACTTTTGTCCAACCTGCCAAGTTATCCGCGTAACCATTTAAACCTTTAGGAAACTAGCCATGCCCGTTACAATCCTTACCGGTAAAAATTCCTATCTGATGCAGCAAAAACTGCAGGCTATCTGTGATGAATTCTTAAAAGACCACGAAGTTTCTGGTGTCGTGCGGCTCGATGCCGAGACTGCCTCGTTTGAACAGCTTAACCAAGCGGTGTTTGAGCAAGGTTTGTTCTCTGCACAAGCATTGGTAATTTTGCGCGATGTTAGCGCAAATAAGTTCCTGCAAGAAAAGCTTGAGCCCTTGCTTGAGTCGGTGCCAGCTGACGTTGAGCTTGTGATAGTCGACGAACACCTCGATAAGCGCACAACCTTTTTTAAAACACTAAAGACACTAGGCGCACTGCACGACTTTGCCGAGCTTGATGAGTTTGGTTTGTCACGTTGGGCTTTGGAACGCTTTAAAGAATTGGGTGGGCAGATGGAGAGTAACGTGGCGGCGGCCTTGGTGCGCCGCGCTGGGACTAATCAGTGGATGATCGCGCACGAACTCGACAAACTGTTGCATCACGAACAGCCCGTTAACATAGAGACGGTCGAAGCAGTCGTTGAGGCGCAATTTTCGGAAACTATTTTTTCGTTGCTTGATTTGGCATTTTCAAAACAAACCGATGCGGCGGTCTCGCTGTACCGACAGCTGGTTGTAAATCGGGTCGATCCGTACTACATACTCAGCATGGTAGGGTGGCAGCTACATGCCATGGTGGTCGTGGCCTTTGCCGGCAGCAGGAGCGAGCAGGAGATCGCCCGTTCGGCCAAGCTTTCGCCGTTTGTTGTGCGCAAGTCGCTTGGGTTGCTTCGTCATACCACCAAACCCGCTCTGGTTCATAGTATTGATCGATTTACGGAAATTGATGCGCTCAGTAAA
Organism: uncultured Candidatus Saccharibacteria bacterium; assembly: GCA_964536005.1. GTDB lineage: Bacteria > Patescibacteriota > Saccharimonadia > Saccharimonadales > JBPEXE01 > CAZHXE01. The sequence continues at coordinate 27,741 of CAZHXE010000002.1, read as the reverse complement.
ACCTCGGGGTCGAGCGAGCCCGAGGTCCTGGTTGAGCGGCTAATCACTGACATAGCTGCTTAGGAGACAAATAAAAACACCTCGCGCCGTGGTTGTTGGGCGAGGTGTTTGTGAGTCAAAATGCTAGAAGTTTATTTCTTCTTCGTGGCTGTCTTTTTAGCGACAGTTTTCTTTGCGGCTGGTTTTGCAGCGGCTTTTTTGGCAGGTTTTGCTGTGGCCTTCTTGGCAGCAGGTTTTGCACTGCTTCCGGCAACTGCTTTAACCCGTGCGCTCAGCTGTGCCTTTTTGCGTGCTGCACGGTTTTTGTGAATCAAGTTTTTCTTAACCGCAGTATCGATTGCGCTTTGTGCCTTAGACTGTAATGTGCGTACGTTTTCACTATCACCAGCAGCAATAGCAGCCTCAACTGCTTTCAGCGCGCTTCTCATGTTCTGCTTGGTCACTTTGTTCCGAGTCGTGCGAACCTTGGTCTGACGAGCTCGCTTGACCGCCGATTTGATAATTGGCATTAGCTAAAAAATCCCTTCGATTACGTTGCTTATAAATTCAAGAGGTGACTATACTGGAAAATGCGTCATTTGTAAACACCTTTAAGGGGTGAACGACATTTATGGTAGACGCTGCCCCGATTCCCAATTTTGCCCTGCCCACTTCCCAAGCATTAGACAAGTTTGGATCATCCCAAAATACAAGGTAAAGACTATTTGACGCTCCCTGTTCATTATGCTAGTGTTAAAACAGTTCTACTTCAAAACCAAAACAATAACAACCTATCCCTCTTTAGGGCAATAAGGATAGGAATAAAATGGACGCAAATCCCAAACAGCTCGTCGCTGAAAGATTGAGGGGCAGCACCTCAGTACTTATTACCGTTTCTGCCAATCCTTCTGTTGACCAGTTGGCATCTGCTATTGGCTTATCACTAATGCTTGATAAGCTCGATAAGCGCACGACTGCTGTATTTAGCGGTCGAATTCCAAACGCGCTGCAGTTTCTTGAGCCGGAAAAAACGTTCGACACAACTGTCGATGGTCTGCGCGACTTTATTATTTCACTCGACAAAGAAAAGGCCGACAAGCTTCGTTACAAAGTAGAGGACGACGCGGTCCGCATCTACATTACGCCGTACAAATCAATGCTCTCAGAGCGTGATCTACAATTCTCGCAAGGTGATTATAATGTTGATCTTGTTGTAGCACTCGGTGTCCATAAGCAGGATGACCTAGACAAAGCCATCACAACTCATGGCCGTATTTTGCATGACGCATCTATTGTCACGATAAATGCAGGACAGCCTATCGGATCCGACAATTCGATGAGCGCAATCGATTGGACCGATCCTGCTGCTAGCTCTCTGTCGGAAATGTTGGTGAGTATTAGTGAGGCTCTCGAGAGCGGGCTAATTGATTCAGCAATAAGCACAGCGTTCCTGACTGGCATCGTGGCATCTACTGAGCGCTTCAAAAATGAGCGCACCACTCCAAAAGTTATGACGATGGCAGCGCAGCTTATGGCAGCTGGCGCTAATCAACAGCTGATTGCTACCAATCTGCAAAAGGCGATCGAGCCGATGCCCAATGACCGTCCAAAGCGCAGTGGCCGTGGTGACAGAAATCAGAACAACCAAGCAGATAATGCTGGCTCAAACGATTCAAATGACAGCATCACCATCGACCGTGGCGAGTCTTCTAAGCAGGATGAGCCAGTTGTAAACTCTGATGATGCAGCTCCTCAGATAGAGGACGCTCAGCCCGACGACCAACAGGATATACCTCGTGAAGATGGCACTACAAATGATGTCGGCAACAATAGCTTGCTCTCAGATATTGAAGAAGCCGTGCAGGCTAAACACCTTGACCTGGATGAAAATGGTCGCACGAAGCGTCCTGATGATGAAGACCCTGCAATTCTTGAGCTCGAGCAAGAACTCGCTAATGACAACTCCTCTAGTTTGATTGAGCTCGAAAACCGCATGAAGACAGGCCCAAACAAGCGTGGTCGCCGTTCGCGTCGCAACAAGCGGGACGAAAGCTTTGACCAACCAGAAGAGCAAGGTCCTGTGCCCCAGAGTGAAACAGATATGATGCTACAGGCTTTTGAACCGCCACAGCCGCAACCTCAACCACAACCAGTGGCTGAATCGTATCAGCAACAGCCATATCCGCAGCAGCAGCCCTACGACCAAGCGCCGCAGCAAGTTCAGGAGCCGTCACTTATTGCCGATATCAAGCCGAATAATCCTATCAACGTCGATGACGTAGAGCGCCCGATGCTCGGTGGAACTTTTAACGCAACTGCCGAACAAGCACATGACCAAGTTGAAGAAGATCGACGAAAAGCGCTTAACAACCAGATTTTTTCACACAATGGGTCGTCGAACGATACGACACTTTTGCCGCCCGATTCAGGCATGACACAGCCTTCGGCACCGTTTGATGCACCTGCTTTCCAACCGCAGTCGTTCCAGATCCCACCTCAACCTCAGATGCAACAGCCTGCGTTCCAACCCGCTGCCAACGCCCCTATGCCTGCACCTTCCAGTCCAAACGACATCCCAGACAGCGCAAGTATCATGCATGATCTTGAAGAAGCTCGCCGTGCCGTTGAAGAGGCGATGGACCAAGCAGAATTTTCGGGTGGTCGACAACCGCATCCGTATCAGGATAGTCACGAAGCGATGGCAAATAACGCGAATAATGCGTTCAACCTGCCGCAAATGCCTAACCCGCAGATGTATAACGCCTCGATGGATTTACCGCACAGCGCACCGCTTCAGCAGCAGATGGGCAATCAGTCCCAGCAGCCCGTTCACGGTGAATTATTGCCGCATGTAGAGCCTGGTCAGTCAGCTTTGCCACAACGAGTAGACATTCACACGTGACCACTTAACAACAGCATCAATCAACATGGTATTGGTCACCACGGTGAAGGCGTCGATGTAATAAACCATTCGTTATATGGCAATCAAAACACCCAGCCAATCTATGGCGGCCAACCCCAATTAGGCATGCAAGGCCCTCCAATGCCGCAGAGTAACGGCGTCCCTCCAATGCCTCCGATAGGCCCTCCGCCTATGCCACCGTTTAGTTAGAAGTACAGCTTGTTCGGCCGATAAGGATAGAAGAGTAGTTACAAGGGTTACATATATTGTATTTTTAGAGTTATTATGCTATAATATATGTGAATCGATCGAGAGACGATTTGCATTTTTAACAAGCAGATCAGAAGTATATAATCACGGCGAGCATGAGTGCTGGATAGAGGTATCCAGCTCTTTTGCTCGTCGTGTGAAATGGTTTCACCTTTAGGCATAGCCTGGCGAGTACCTGGAGAACGTATATGTTCACCGGCAATGGTAATGGAAAGACCACTGTTGTGGGGATCAGTCTCCTCGCGGCGCTTGACGCAGCTAGAATGGACATTGATCCCACTTCAGATCCACGTGGCTTCTGGGGTGTTCCTGACCCCACGGAGCAGCAGACTGAGTTGATCGATCTGCACGGCGAATTCGGTCCACAAGCCAGGCAGTTACCGGACATGGAAGGATTTGCTACTCGAGACGAGCAGGCGGCAATCGCCTGGATTCGGGATCGAGGACTGGAAATGTCAGTTCCCCCGGTTCCACCCGGAGGCTACTTGGTATTGGCCGCTCAGAGGCTTGGTTTCAGATGGAAGTCTGAGGCCGAGCTGACCACTGTTTACAGCGAGTTGGCCGACAAGCACTTCGATGGCTTCGAGCTGCAAGCTCATGTCGTCGAAGTCGGCGGCTGTGTGGTTGTGGGTCTTCAGACCCAATCGGACGGCATGGTGTGTATCGCCACGTGCGACTGGGTCAATGAGTACGAGGCCTATCGCATCGCTGCTCGCTTGCATGCGCAGTTCACGGCTGCGCTCGAGAGCGGCCAAGGCGCTGAGCAAACGGTACGTGTGCCGAGTGTGCAGTACAACCGATGCGGCGCCATTGTTGAAGCAATTGGACTCCAGGATCCCTCGGGACTCTGGAAGATAGTTGCAGCCCAGCAGGACTTGACTATCCGGCTAGACCGCGATGGCTTTGAGTCCAACGAGGGCAGCCTGGTTATGCCAGTCTTCCTTGGTGGCGCTTCTAAGTTCACTGTCAACCGCCCGTTCCTCATGTGGGCGTGCGAGCAGGGTAGCGAAGTTCCGGGCCTGGCGGCATACGTAGGGTTCGATTGCTGGCAGGAGGAGTCGCGATGATGGAGATCAGATGGGTCTCGCGTCACGCACTGTCCCCGGCTCAGCTAAGGGCCATTGGAGAGATACATGGCGACATAACAGTCGTCAACGATCCAGCCACGTTTAACGCCATCGATGACCTCACCAACTACCTCCGCGAGCATGCGGAGAGCTTCGTGTACGTGGTGGCTCCAGCTGACATGTGTCTACACGCGGGTTTTGCGGGCTTGCAGTTCGGTCTGTTTAAGAACAGTCCCAGCAAGCGCTCTGATGGCCAGTTCGGCCTAGACAGCGTGGTGCATGTAAGTAACGGATCACTCAAGGTGGTTTGGGTAAACCCAAACCCCGACGGTGACGTTGGCGACCAGCTCATACCTGTTCGTCGTTAGCAGAAGTGGCTCCAGATGCCACAGTCTTCATACCTAAATGACAAAATCTGGCCCAATGGTGTGTGCAAAATTCGAATCCCCATTGGGACTGTGCACACAACCAACCAAAAAACTATGAGAGCAAGGATAATTCACCTGCGCCCGAGACTATCCCTATTGGGTCTCGAATAATACGGTTCCAGCACCGAATGACTGGCCGGGCATGCAGGAGCTTTTGTAACCTACTTCTGGTCTGCTTACAGACCTTTATGGCAACATATAAATCTCGGCACGGGGTTCTCTGACAAAGGGAGGCCGGTGTCGCGATTTATCATTGCCTACCACAGACAGCCTGTAGGTAGGTTGGGTTGGTGTTCGAATTGTTCGCATCTGGTATACTCGAGCGCATTATGACCGATCAAGTGACCGACGAGATATCACCGCCCATTGCGGGCATGCTCCTTATCAATAAACCAGCTGGCTGGACGAGCTTTGACGTGGTTGCCAAAATCCGGGGCATGCTGCGCAAAGCAACTGGCCAGAAGATTAAAGTCGGGCATGCGGGCACGCTAGATCCGTTCGCCACGGGGTTGCTGGTACTGGCCGTGGGCAAGGCGACCAAGCAAATCGATACATTTATGAAGCTCGATAAAACCTATGAGGCCGAGTTTAGATTAGGTGCTACGTCCTCAACAGATGATTGCGACGGAGAAATTACACGGACTGCCACTGCTTTTACGGTGCCGAACGAAGCCCAAATCCAGCAGGTGCTGGCGGAGCACACTGGGGCTATTTCGCAAATTCCACCCCAGTTTTCAGCCATTAAGGTCAACGGCAAGCGCTCATATGCATTGGCCCGCGAAGGGAAGACTGCCGAGCTAAAGCCTCGAGCGGTAACCGTGTATAACTTTACAGATGTGAAGTATGCATATCCGGAGCTCAGATGTGCGATCTCTGTCTCATCCGGCACGTATATTCGCTCGCTGGCACGCGACATAGGCGAGCAGCTTGGCTGCGGTGCATACGTGCAGGAGTTACGGCGCACCAAGATTGGGGATATGACAATTACGCATGCACTTGACGTGAATGATTTAAATAGTGAAAATATATTGAAAAATATTGATAAAAATGCTATAATATAGTTTGAGCGGTTCTCTATCGCACCTTGGGGTGTGGGAAAGTTGATCTTTGACATGTTTCATTTGCTGTACAACCGTATGCACTATTGGCAGCGGGATTACGCCCAGCCAGGGACTATCACCGAGCGCAATCTGTCCGTGCTCGCTGCCATCTTGGGCACGCTGTCCCTCGTGGGCAGCGGCGTGCTGTTCGCCAGGACGGTCTCGGGCCTGCAGTACTTCATCAGGTATGGACTCTGGCCGTCGTGGTTTGATATGGGGGACTTCACCCTGCTGATGCTGGTGCCCCTGTTGGCTCTGCTGGCCTTCTGGGTCGATTGGTGGAAGTCTCACGATCTGTATGAGGACCACATCACCCTGTACCTGCTCTGTATGGATCTCATGACGACTGTCTTCTTGGCAGTGGGCGCGTGGATCGGCAACACGCCGGAAGACCCGGCGTTCGCCACGAGCCGCATCTGGCAGCTTGCCAGCTCTGGCTCGCACGTCCCGACACTGAACAACTGGTTCGAGGGTGTTCCGTGGCCATTCATGGCGCTGGCGGGGCTATTCGCCCTCGTGCGTCTCATCAGCTACAGCTTCTTCGCAAGAGGAGTAGAAGGCACCTTCAGGTAGCTCGTGCTATCGGCCATCCCCCGCAGCGCGTGGGGGATGGCCGTGCGCCACCATACTCAATGCTAAGTATAGTTCTAGTAGAACCGCTCAAAATCTTTATCACACACACTTCGCCCCTGTTTTCATTAATTATACACTTGAACAACCCCTCAGAATCTGATAAAGTACTGCCGAATATGATTAGCACAGACAAGAAACTACAGGTGGTTGCCGATCTCGGTAAAAGCAAGCAGGATACAGGTTCTGCTGAAGTTCAAATTGGTATCCTAACGCAGCGAATTTTAGAGCTGACCGAACATATGAAAGTTCACAAAAAAGATAACCACTCACGACGTGGTTTGCTTCAGATGGTTGGCCGACGCAAGCGCTTACTTAGTTATCTGCAAAAAACAGATTTCGATTCGTACCAAAACGTAATTAACAAGTTGGGCCTCCGTCGCTAAAACGAGGACCTTTTCTATCCTTGAGCGCCACTGCAAGCCGGTGTTGCAAGAGGATAGCCTAGGCCGTCGCTTTAGACTTGGAAAACATATACAATATGTTATTCCGAGTCATTCTATTGTTCGTATGTACATAGCAATGACGGGGAAATACCTTAAATACCATACACGCTTGTCGTTTTAGCATTTCTTGCAAATGCGTTGCCAAACAGGCAGGGAGTGTGTAGTTAGTACAGCTCTTCAAGTAGCGGTTTTACACTAAACCACACACGATGAATCTTGGAGCGTTGAACCTGATTACACATTTTGCCGCCTGCATGGTTCCTAGGCGAAGCCTGAGAGCTAGCGACAGAAAGGAAAATACATATGGGTCAAACAATCAACCCAATGGGCAAAGACATTATTTCTGTAGAGGCAGAGCTTTTTGGCAAGCCCTTTAGCCTAGAGGTTAACCGAGTTGGATTTCGCTCGCATGCCGCAGTGCTGGTTCGCTACGGCGAAACAGTCGTGCTCGGAACGGCTATGGTTAAAGACAGTATTACGCCTGGCTTTGACTATTTCCCATTGAGTATCGATTATGAAGAAAAAATGTATGCCGCTGGCAAAATCAGTGGTTCGCGTTTTGTTAAGCGCGAGGGTCGTCCAAGTGACGAAGCGATTCTGATCGGTCGTCTTATCGATCGTCCAATCCGACCGCTGTGGCCAAAAGGCTATCGTCATGAGGCTCAGGGTATCGCAACGGTTCTGAGTATGGATCCGTCGTTCCGGCCCGACATGGTCGCTATGGTGGCTGTGAGTGCCGCCTTAATGCTTTCTGGTGGCCCATTTGAAGGCCCTGTGGCTGGTTTGCGCGTTGGCATGGATGAATCTGGCGAATACCAGGCGTTTATGGATCCTAAGGCTTATGACACGGGCGGACTTGACCTGGTTGTGGCTGGTACCGAAAACGCGATCATGATGGTTGAGGCTGGTGCCAATGAGGTGTCTGAAGAAGTAATTGCTGGTGGCCTAGCCTGGGCGCACGAGAATATGCAGACCATTATCAAACTTCAGAAAGAGCTTGTTAAGAAAGTCGGTGTTGAACAGCATGAATATGAGCTTGATCTACCAGATGAAGCAATTGTCGCAGAAGTGCTCGAGTGGGCAGCTCCTAAACTCGATAAGAACGTACGAGTTGCTCTGCCAAAGCGCAACGAACTTGTCGAAGCAGTCGGCGATGAGATGCGTGAACACTTTGCCAAAAAGCTTGGCGAGGAAGCTTGGTCCGAGCTTAAGCATCAGTACAACGAAGCCTACTCAATGGCCGTGCACAAAGATGTGCGCAAAGGTATTATCGAAGAACAGCTCCGCCCAGATGGTCGCAAACTAACCGATATTCGTACGCTATCATCTGAGGTTGGTTTCTTGCCGCGTGCGCACGGTTCTAGCTTATTCACTCGTGGCGTCACTCAAGCCATGAATATTGTCACACTCGCACCATTGAGCTACGCGCAGATCGTCGACACAATGGAAGGCGACGGTGAACGTCGCTACATGCACCATTACAACGCGCCAGGCTGGACCGTTGGCGAAGTGCGCCGACTTGGCTCGCCAGGACGACGCGAAATCGGCCACGGCTACTTGGCTGAGCGTGCAATTACCCCTGTGCTACCTAACGAAGAAGATTTTCCGTATGCGATTCGCGCAGTAACCGAGATCATGTCTCAGAACGGTTCAACCTCTATGGCGGCGACTTGTTCGAGTTGTTTGGCACTCATGGACGCCGGCGTGCCGATTACGCGACCAGTTTCTGGTATCGCTATGGGCCTCATACTAGACGGCAAGACTCCGTATATTCTCTCTGATATTGCCGACGCTGAAGATTTTGCCGGTGATATGGACTTTAAAGTGACTGGTACTGAAAAGGGTATTACTGCGTTGCAGATGGACATGAAGGTTCACGGCTTGGATGTGAGTATTCTGAAGCAGGCGCTCATGCAAGGCAAAGAAGGTCGCGCACACATTTTGGAACATATGTTGTCGGTTCTAGCAGCTCCTCGTCCTCAGCTCAGCAAGTACGCGCCGCAGGTGGAGAGTATCAAGATTAATCCTGATAAAATCCGCGAAGTTATCGGTAAGGGTGGCGAGACGATCAACAAGATTATTGCCGCAACCGGTGCTGAAATTGACATTAAAGATGACGGATTGGTCATGATTTTTGCCCCAGACCAAGCCTCTATCGATGCTGCTCGCAAGATGATCGAAGACATTGTTGAGGAACCAGAAGTCGGCAAAATTTACGAAGGTAAAGTAGTAAAGATTATGGACTTTGGCGTGTTTGTTAACATCCTGCCTGGTACTGATGGAATGGTGCATGTCTCCGAGATGGCCGACACTCGTGTAGAAAATCCTGCTGACGTTGTGAGCGAAGGCGATATGGTTAAAGTAAAGCTTGTTGCTATTGATGAACGTGGTCGCTTGAACTTGTCGATGAAAAAAGCTAAGGAATAGTAATGAAGAGTCGGTTTAGGTTGAATTTTAGAAATATTCTAACTATTTCGCTGGTGGGAGTAGCGCTGCTAAATCTGGCTCTAATAGAATGGGGAGCTCCCGAGATTACCTCAACGTTACTTTTTAGCACAATTTCGCTAATACTGTATGTTTTGTCCTTGCTATGGCTAGGTGTTGTCTTAGTCGGCTACCTGCGCACCCCGCTCAAGCTCAGGCAATCTCGGGCAGAAAGCGACCAAAGAGCGGACGAGTTGATTGCTAGAAGCAAAAAAGAGGAACTGAGCAAATAGAGGGGTGCCCAGTGCGTGCAATAGTAAATGAGTAAAGAGCAACTTTTGGAACAGATCAAGGCAGACATTCTAACTCAGAATATCTGCCCCAATTTGGCCCAAACGGCCACGCAAATTGTTATGGGTGATGGTAATGCCGATGCGGAAATCGTCTTTATTGGCGAGGCGCCTGGCAAAAACGAAGACTTGCAGGGGCTACCCTTTGTGGGAGCAGCGGGCAAGTTTTTGAACGAGATGCTTGAATCAGTCGGTTTAAGCCGCGCAGACATCTACATTACCAATATCGTAAAGTATCGGCCGCCAAATAACCGCGACCCGCTGCCGGAAGAGAAGCAGGCATTCTTTCCTTTTTTGCTGCGGCAAATCGCTGTTATTCAGCCAAAAGTGATTGTGCTGCTCGGCAGGCATTCAATGAGCGCATTTTTGCCCGATTTGCAGATTTCGAAGGTGCATGGTCACGCTTACAGACGCAAACTGCTGATCGATGGTAAAGAGCAGGCAGTGGTGTTTGTGCCGCTGTATCATCCTGCCGCAGCGTTGTATAACGGTGGACTCAGGGAGACACTTCTGGAGGACTTTGCATACATACCCCGTATCATTCAATCGATTAAATAACAAACTATAAACCTAAGTCATTTGCTCAAGGAAAAAGGAGAAACATGACAGATAACCCTAATCAAAACAATCGTCGCCCAAGGACAAACAATCGTCCAGCTGGTGGCAATCAGCCACAGGCAAAACCAGGCCAGAGCGACCGCAATTTCGCGAAAGCATCAGCCAAGCCCAGGGCAGCCTCGCGTGCTTCGCGCGGTCAAGCTATGCGTGCCAGCCGCATGAACAGTGATACCGTTAACCGTGTCATTAGCAGCTACGTAACAGATGTTTCGCAGGTCAAAGTTACTGCACGACCTAACTCGATCAACGACGCGCCGCGCGTGCGTATAGTCGGGCTTGGCGGCATGAACGGTGCCGGTTCGCGTAACATGATGGTTGTTGAATACTTAAATGACGCACTCGTGATCGACTGCGGCAACGACCTTAGCGTTAAATTGCCCGGCGTGAACTTTGCCATCAGCGATGCGACGTATTTGCACAAAATTCGTAATAAAATCAAAGCCTACGTAATTAGCCACGGTCACCTCGACCACATCGGCGGCCTTCCGTACGTCTTGCCAGAACTGCCCGCTCCAGTGTATGGCTCACGCTTTACTATCGCGATGGTAGAACAGCTCTTCCAGAACACCGACCACAAGGTAGAAGGCTTTAATTTGCAAACCGTGGTTATGAATGAAGACAACCATGAGCAGCTTCGCATTGGCGAACACTTGACTGTCGAGCTCGTGCGCGTGACACACTCAATTCCTGGTTCAACCGCCGTAGTCATTCGTACTCCTGAGGGCGTGTTCATTAACACGGGTGACTTCCGTCTTGATCCAGAGCCGCTTGACCACATGCCAACCGACATCCAGCGTCTTACTGAGCTCGGTCAAGAAGGTGTGTTGTGTTTAATGAGTGATAGCACCAACGGCGAGAAGCTTGGCCGTACACCGACCGAGAGCTCGCTTGAGGATTCTTTTCATCAGATCTATCGTAACGCGCCAGGCCGTGTGTTTGTGGGCGTCTTTTCGACTAACGTCAACCGCATTCAAATGCTCGTCAACGCTGCCGTCCAGGATGGTCGTAAAATCGCCATTGATGGTCGCAGCATGATGTTAACGCTCGAGACGGCAGTAAAGCATGGCTTTATCAAGATTCCAAAGGGAACTTTTGTGCCTATTGCCAATATTGCTAGCTTGCGTGATAACGAGGTGGTTGTAATTGCTACTGGTTCACAAGGCGAGCCAAACGCTGCATTGGTGCGTATGTCGCAGGGTGATCATAAGTACGTAAAGATGAAGGCGCAAGATACAGTTATTCTTAGCTCTACGCCTATTCCAGAATCAGGTAACGACGCCGAAATTGGGCGCATGGTTGACGGCTTAGTACGTATGGGCGTGCACGTGTTCCGGCACGCCACGAACGAACTAGATCGCTGTGGTCCGCTGCACGTTTCTGGCCACGCTGGTCACGATGAGCACCGCGACCTCATCGACCTAATCAAGCCAAAATTCTTTATGCCAATTTACGGTGCTGTGCGCTCAAAGCAGTATCTGATTGAGTTGGCAGTCGAAAGCGGCATTCCGCGCAAGAACACCTATAACAACCACGACGGCGAAGTCGTTGAGTTTACCAAAGACACCATGGAGCCAATTGGCTACATCGAGCATGGCACCGTTCTGGTAGACAACACTGGTGCAGTAGTATCAAACGTTGTTGTAAAAGACCGTATGCTGATGGCCGAAGATGGCATCGTTTCGGTCATTCTGACCATCGACCGCCGCAGTGGCGGCCTGCTATCGAGCCCCGACATCATAACGCGCGGCTTCATTTATATGCGTGATAACGAAGAGCTCATGAACGACTTCCGAGCTGAGCTTAAACGAGTTGTTGCACAGCGCTACAAGCGTGTCGAGCTCGACCGATTTAAGCAGGAACTACGTGAGCACATCACGTTCTATCTGTACGACAAGACGCAGCGTTCACCGATCATTATTCCAGTTGTGAATGTGATTGGCGGCAAAGAAGAGCTGAAGCAGCAGGCAATGCGCCGTGCCGACATGCTTACGCAAGATCAGCAGGGCTAGGGCAGCAGCCTGCTTTAACGACCACCTGGAGAAAGATGCTCCAGGTGGTTTTTTGTTGGTGCCGATCCGTTCCACGCAAGTCTATCTTGAAGACACACTCTGCGAAGGGAGTCACTGAGTGACTCCGCTCCGGGGCGTTGGGCTGGCTGCCGATGGGCAGCCACAGTCTTCAAGATAGACTTGCATGGAACGGATCCGTGTGACACAACCCAAAATCCTGATATAATAGTGATCTATGGCAAGAAAGAAAAAATCCTCAAAACGAAAATCAAGCAAACAGGTTAAATCGGAAAAGCCAGCCAGTTCTGGAATGCCTGAGGGCTTCTGGGGGCAGGTATGGGTGATTGTTATTATCCTTGTCGCGATCCTTATTGTTTTTGGTAGCCTTGGCGCAGGTGGTAAAATCCCTGAGCAATTGTTTGAGTGGGCCCGTTGGCTGATCGGCTACTTTGCATACCTTGTGCCGCTTGTCATGATACTTGGAGCCGTTCGTAAGCAACGTAATGATGGCCACAAGCTACCGCGTTCTACTTTTTTTGGTATTGTCGTGCTGGTTGGCGCGATTGCTGGCTTTTTGCACTTGTTTGTTAATGATGGCGAGTCGTTGACGGCTGTTGAAACTGGCCGTGGTGGTGGAATCCTAGGCCACGTAGTAAGTTCAGCTGTGTTGTCGCTACTCGATCGTCTGACCGGTGGAATTGTACTAGTGGTTCTGTCACTCATCGCGCTTCATTATGTCTTTAAGATTCCACTTACGCGTGTACTCAAAATTATGCGGATTGAGCGCAAGCCTAAAGAAAAGGGCATGGAGTTACAAACCAACCGCGGTGATATTATCGAAGACGAATCGCCTGGCTTTAAGCTTAACGAAGGCGTACCGATCCAAAAGAGCCGTCTGGGCTCGCTCAAGAATAGCGCAGAAAAACTCAGCTCCACAGAGTCACACGACGCACTCACTACTTCCAGTGACCCAAACTGGCAATTTCCAGGCGTTGACTTGCTCAATGCAAAACAGGAGAGCGCCGATGCTGGTGATGTTGAGCATAATGCGCAGACCATCCGCGATGTTTTGGGTGACTTTAATATCAACGTCGAGATGCGCGGCGCCAACATTGGCCCTCGCGTGACGCAGTATACCCTGGCGCCGCCCGCAGGTGTGAAGCTTACCAAGATCACCGCGCTTGAGAACAACTTGGCGCTCAACCTGGCAGCGACGTCAATCCGCATGGAAGCGCCAATTCCAGGCCAACGCGCGGTTGGTATCGAGGTACCGAATGTTAAGGCTGCTTCGGTGCGTCTTCGCGGCATTTTGGAGTCAAACACATGGAAATCGGCAGGTAATCCGCTTAGTTTTGCGCTGGGCCGTGACATCGCCGGTAAGGAGATGGTGGCTGCCCTCGATCGCATGCCGCACCTACTCATTGCTGGTGCTACTGGTTCTGGTAAGTCGGTCATGATCAATACGCTGCTTGTTAGTATGCTCTACCACAATTCGCCAGCCGATATGAAGCTCATCCTGGTTGATCCAAAGCAAGTTGAGCTCACCCCATATCAGGACATCCCGCATTTGCTGACACCAGTTATTGTTGAACCGGAGCGAACTATTTCAGCTCTGAAGTGGGCAGTCGCAGAGATGGAGCGCCGCTACACCGCTTTAGCCGAAGTGGGTAAGCGCAACATCGCCGAATACAACAAGCTCAAAAAAGAAGAGGGCATGCCCTATATCGTTATCGTGATCGACGAGTTAGCCGACCTCATGATGTTGGCTGCGCGTGATGTTGAGGCATTGATTGTGCGCCTAGCCCAAAAGGCTCGCGCAGTTGGTATCCATCTAGTGCTTGCTACGCAGCGTCCATCGGTTGACGTTATTACTGGTCTGATCAAGGCTAACATTCCTGCTCGCATTGCCTTTACCGTGGCCTCGCAGGTTGACTCTCGTACCATCATCGACCAAGCCGGCGCCGAGAAGTTGCTTGGTCAGGGTGACATGCTCTTCCTCACGCCCGAATTGCCAAAACCAAAGCGCATTCAGGGCGCGTTTATCGATGACGCAGAGATCGAAAAAGTCACGCACTTCATTAAGAACGAGCGTGCTCCCGACTACGACGACGAGATTGTTTCGCAGCCAGTACAACTGGGCAGCGGCAAGGGCAGCACTATCCCAAGTGACGGCGGTTTTGATGACGATGACAGCTTGTACATCGACGCTGTTCAAGTGGTGGTTGATAGCAAGAAGGCCTCAGCATCGCTATTACAACGAAGGCTACGGGTAGGCTACTCACGTGCCGCGCGTTTGATCGAATCGATGGAAGAGCATGGCATTGTTGGTCCGGCCGATGGCGCTCGCCCAAGAGAGGTGCTCATTAGCAGCATGGATGACCTGCAAGGAAGCGGCATACCTGGCGGCGATGGATTCGAAGAAGTATAAAGAGGTTGCCGACTACTTAGCGACTGTGCGTCATCGGCGTCGGCTTAGCTTGCAAAAGCTTGCACAGATCACCACTCTGCCGGTCTCAACGATTCGTGAGCTTGAACAGCCTGAAAAAAGCACCATCCCCAGTTCGCATGTGGTAGGACTGTACCACACGTATGCCAGAGCCCTCACCGTTCCAGCTGAAAAAGTTGATGAACTCATTGCCGATACCCCACAAGCCCAGACTACATTTCGCATTACTCGCTTGCCGAAGTTGCGTTCTATGGTTGTGTTCTCTAACTGGGGCTCACGGCTGACAGTGCTTGCGGTGTTGTTAATGATTGCCGGATACGCACTCTGGCAGGTACTAAGTCTACAGGCTAAACCCACTCTTTCGGTTAGTAGCCCCGCCGAGGCTCATATGGTAGTGCATGAGCCGATCTTTACCATTAGCGGAACTTCGAAGCCCGAGACTACCGTTTTACTTAATGGCGAGCCACTGTCTTTATCTGGTGAAGGAGCTCGGTTTTCTCAAGACATTCATCTACTGGAAGGGGTAAATAGTATCCAACTTGAAGCAAGTAATAACTTTATGCGTAAAACAGAACGGGATTATACGATTGTCTATGTGCCGTAAGGTACTTTTATGCCGGTCGCCAAAGCTTAAAATCAGATGAGAATCGATAGGTGGTTTATTGACCAAGTACACCGATGATGATACAGTAATACTTGTAAATATAACTTAACCTTCTGCTTGTGCAACGTGGTTTAGCCGCAGTTTGCATGGGCTTAAGATCCATGGGAGGTCATACGTGAACAAGTATGAATTAACCGTACTTTATCATCCTGATCTTGAGATCGACATCGACAAGGCGCTTGCCAAAGTTGAGAAGATCATCAAAGACAATAACGGTAAGGTAGAAAAAACCGATAACTGGGGCAAGCGCAAGCTTGCATACACCATCAGCAAACAAGACCACGCTGTGTATGTGTATTACGAAGTAGAAATCCCTGGCGAGAATGTTACCAAGCTCGAGAACATCCTCAACATTACCGACGAAATAATTCGTTATTTGCTAGTAAAGCCAGGTCCAGAAATCAAAGAAGAAGCACCAAGCGAAGACAAGGCTGAAGATAAGCCCGCTGAAGTAGCTTCCGAAGAAGCGCCTGCCGAAGATAAATAAGTGTATCAACAGTAGTGCGCCCACGCGCGTATCTGCGCAGACGCACCGAGGGTAATTCGATCAGTCAAACAATGAGAAGGGGAGTATATGGCTAAGGGCTTTAACAAAGTAATTCTGATGGGTAATCTAACACGCGACCCTGAACTGCGTACCACGCCAAGCGGCCAAAACGTTGCAAGCTTTTCGCTCGCAGTTAACCGTACCTGGCGCAATGCCAATGGCGAGCAACAAGAGGCAGTCGACTACATCGACTGCAGTGCTTGGGGCAAGCCAGGCGAGGTCATCACCCAGTATATGCAAAAAGGCCGACCAATCTTGGTGTCGGGTCGTTTGCAGCAACGTTCTTGGGAGCAGGATGGCCAGAAGCGCTCTAAAGTGGAGGTTGTGGTGGAAGACTTCAACTTCGTTGGCGGAGGCGGCGATAGCGGCGGAGGCGGTGGAGCTTCGTCTGGTTCATTCTCGTCATCAACTTCTGCGCCAGCCGCAAAGAAGAAAGAAGCCGATGTCATCATCGAAGATATTGATGACGAACCCGTAGACCTGTCAGATATTCCTTTCTAAGTCATTTCGTTTGCATTAAGCGGTTACTTTTTTAAGTGAGACACACTGTAGAAATAATCTCTTCAACACTAGTAATTAAGAATTTCACCGATTAGGAGCATGCACATCATGGCCTTTAAGAAAAAGTCAGACATTAAGTACTTCGACTACAAAGATTTTAAGACCCTTCAGCGCTATATTACGCCATACGGTCAGATTGAAACTCGCAAAAAGACTGGCCTCAGCGCCAAGCAACAGCGTCAGCTTACTGTAGCTATTAAGCGCGCTCGCCACTTGGCACTCTTGCCATTTGTTGTTCGCTAAGAACTATAAGCATATGAGGAGGGCACTGTGCGACCAGAAGCCGAGCAGTTAGTACAAGTACTCCGTGGCCTTACGGGTATTATTGAGCGTGTAAACCGAGCAGCAAATGCAGCCATGACCAGTACGCACGAACGTGCCTCGATCACGGCTCTCAGGGCTGCGGCTGAGCTGCACGCCGAACTCAATAAGCCCGAAGACAAGCAACAGGCGTTGGGGGCAAAGCTCGATGCCTTTGAAGGCGCATTTTTGGCGCTCGACGCGCTGTCTGCAGCCACCACCCACAAGTTGAGCGACGAAGAAGTAAACACTATACTTGATGCGATAGACACGCTCAGAAGCAAACTTCCAAAGGAGAAATAATGTATTCCATTACCGATCTAAAAAAAGACACCATTATCCAAATCGATAACGTGCCCTACCGGGTCATTGAATATGGCCAAAAACAGATGGGCCGTGGTGGCTCTATAGTGAACGTGCGTCTCAAGAATCTGCTCGACGGATCGGTAATTCCTAAGACGTACAAGGGTCAGGACAAAATTGAGCAAGCAGACGTAGAAACTAAGCGCATGCAATTCTTGTATGCCGATGCCACCAAGCTGTTCTTTATGGATGACCAAACCTATGATCAGATTGAGGTCGATGCCGAGATGCTAGGGGATTCTTTGCGTTTCCTCAAAGACGGCGACAGTGCAGATATCCAGATGTTTAGTGGCCGGGTTATAAATGTTGCTCTGCCCATAAAAGTCGCACTCAAAGTGACCGAGTCTCCAGACGTAGTTAAGGGCGACACTCAATCGACCGTCCTTAAAGAGGTGACTCTGGAAACCGGCGCGACCGTGCAGACACCTATGTTTGTCAAAACAGGTGATGTCATTGTGATCGATACTCGTGATGGTTCGTACGTTGAGCGTAAGAAAGATTAGTTCGTCCACCTCGGTTTAGGGCGATATAAGAAGAAACAAACTATGCAACGACTTGATAAAGAATTAGTTGCTCGCGGGCTTGTCCAGTCGCGCTCACAGGCTGAAAATATGATTCAGCTTGGCTTGGTTAAGCTTGGAGGCGAGGTCGTGACGCGACCAGCAGAACTTGTGGGGCCAGCCGACAAAATCACGCTTGATCATGCCCGCCAATACGTGTCGCGTGCTGCGCTAAAGCTCGAATCGGCTGATCGCCACTTTAAACTGCCATTTCCGGGCTCGGTTGTACTTGATGTAGGCTCATCTACCGGTGGATTTACCGACTACGCCCTCAGGCATGGCGCTAAGCGTGTTGTAGCGGTAGATACGGGTACTAACCAGCTACACCCCTCCCTGCGCGCAGATGAGCGCATTTTATTACTAGAGCAAACAGATATAAGGGACCTAAGACTTGCAGGCAAGAGTGCTCGAAGTGGTTCCCCAAAAAGGCGGGTGCTGCCCGAATCACCGGATATTGTCGTCATTGATGTGAGCTTCATCTCGCTTCGTGAGGTATTACCGCATATTACAAAGCTTGCAGGGCCGAATACTCAGATTTTGGCAATGTGCAAACCCCAGTTCGAAGCCGGCAGCAGGCTCAAAAATAAGGGCGTCATTAAGAATGACACCATGCGTCGGCAAGTACTTAAAGACTTTGAGGCATGGGCAAAGACCTACTTTGTAGTCACCGATAAATTTGACTCCGAGGTGAGTGGCAAGAAGGGCAACCAAGAGCGTTTTTATCTGTTAAAGCTGGCAAAATAATCTTCAAGCTAATCTTTCGCCCCTCTGTTAGTGTTCTTACATCATTAGTAACGATTAGATGGTATAACCTCTGTTATCTGCAGGTATATTGAGTAAATTCATGTATGTTGTAGAATTATGTGACGAATATCACAAAAGTATTGATTAATTCACATTTTTGTGATATTATTTAACCATTATGGATACGAGAACGGGAGTCTCACCAGAAGTGGGTGGAGTAGCCGAATTCTCATCGAGTGAGCCGCATAACTCACGAGAAAGTCTGTTAGGTGCTGCTTCAGCAGAAGTTATATCAAACGATCGCCAAGCGGTTGACGACCTACTTGAAGACCGCTGGTACCGGCGTGAAGTTGCGGCAAATCTGCCATCGTATGGTAACCCGGTTGACCACGATGCGTTTTTACATCGCTTAATTGATCATTCAAACCAAAACAGCCAGAACCGTATAATTGCCGAAAATTTGGCCTCCGAATATTTTGAGCTTGACCTTGACTCAAATTATGACCCTGTACCAAATGAGCGACCGCTGACCCGAGAAGCAATCTTGGCCAGTATCGACCGCGAAGTTGATGACCATTTTATGCGCCTGGCCATGCGCCCAAGTGCTGGTGAGCCTGATACATTTGAGCCCGACAAGCTGGCTCGTCAGATTCTTGGCATGAATAAGCTCATTCCTGGTGCTTATGTGCCACGAGTTATGGAAATGATTGTGGCTCGCGAACAAATGCGTATGAGTCTTGAGGCGGCGCTAGTGAACACAAACTACGAAACTGAAGTCGTTGAGACCGAACGTGAGAGCGTCAGTTTCGACATGACTGGCGGCGTTGTGGCTGCACCGGCATACGAGACAAGCACCCAGGTTATTGAAAAAGAAGTTGTCCACGAACCTGCTGAAGTTGAGGTAGATGAAGGCGAATTTGTGCTTGGATCACTGGCTGCAGCGGTTGCTGCTGAAACACGAGCACGTGTTGGCGGCCTTAGTCCTGATCAGCGGGAGCAGTTTAAGCGAGCCCGCGAGGCATTCGCATGGGGCGGTATTGGCGCAGGATTGGCTGGCGAAGAATTCTCTGATATTACCGAACAACTACCGGATGAAGCTGCCGAAACACCGGATTGGTTTGGCGGTGTTGATCCAACTGCATTTGGTGCTGGCGCACGGTCAGACGTGTACGCCGATGTACCTGCAGACGTAGAGACTTGGCCAGGTGATGCAGAAGCTGGGTTTGCAGAAGACGAAGCATTTAACGAAGGCTATTTGGGTGATGATGAGCTTCAGGCAGAGGCAGAACAAGATGATGATGCTACTGAAGCTGAAATTGAAGAACAGTTGCAAACTGCCAGGACAGAAGCTATGGGTGTCGCAGTAGATTACCGAAATGACGCTTCATATGAAGAGCCTGACGCTTGGACAGATGACGACTTGGGAAGCCAGGCAGCTTTCGAGGCATTTGTGGCCGACGGTGCGCCGGCTCAGTACGTTGCTTATGAAGCTATGCCGGCGTCATACTATGCTGAACAAGTGACTGCTGCTGAAACTGACTTAGACCAAACCTTCCAACTACAAATACCAATGAGCCGACGTGTAGAAGAGCTAAAAGCTGATCGACAACGTACGTTTGAGCGAGTAGTACGAAATGACAGGCAGTTAACAGTCGCAGATATTGTCCAGGATATAAAGGATAATGCCGGCGATGTAGAGCTACCTGCTGGAATTGAACGAATTGTTAATAGTGTAGTTGCAAGTGTATACCGATCAGCAGAGGGCGGCGAAGCAATGACTGCGATACGATTGTTTGAACTTATAGATGACCACGCAAGCGACCATATTCGAAACACCAGCACAAGGGCACACGGCATCAAAAACCGAGTTGTTCGCTGGGCAAGCCGCAAGGAACGCACCAAGGACCGCCTGAAATATGAAGCCACTACAAAGAATGTGCGCGACGTATTCTTTGGCAAAAAACCACGCGGCGCTCAGATGGCTCCAGTCGGCCGACGACAAGCTGCTGCGTAAGCAAACGTTTTTTACAGCTCCTGCTTTTTGCTAAGACTAGCATGTGCTACCGTTAGACCATGCAAGAAACCCTCTATTTTGTGACTGGCAGCGAAGGTAAAGCAACCGAGGCCGCCGCAATCGTTCCAGGACTGCAACGCATCAAACTCGACATGCCCGAGTTGCAAAGCTTGGATGTTGAGGAGGTTTTGCGTGGTAAATTGCTGGCCGCACACCAACAAGAACCAGACAAATGGTTGGTGGTTGAAGATACCACCTATTCGGTGGCGGGCCTTGGTGGCTTACCCGGCACGCTCATTAAGTGGTTTGAGGAGCGCCTGTATCCAGAGGGCATTTATGAAATTTGTAAGGACCGCGACACTAGCACGGTAGTGGCTGCTAATTTAGGCTTGATTAAACCTGACGGCAGTATGCTGTTTGTGAAGGGCGAAGTGCAGGGTAAAACCGTTTCGCCGGTGGCTGGAGAAGGTTTTGGTTTTGACGCGATTTTCATGCCAGATGGCGAGTCGCAGCGGTATTCGGAAATGGGTCAGGCTGCCAAGAACAAAACATCGCATCGCTATAAAGCTTGGATGGCACTGAAAGAATTATTAGATAGCTAAACGTTAAACTTAAATTCAACCACGTCGCCGGGCTGCATGATGTAGTCTTTGCCTTCGGTACGCATTTTACCTGCCGCGCGCGCCGCAGTGCGTGAGCCAGTTGCTACCAGATCATCGTAACTCACAATATCTGCGGCAATAAAGCCACGCTCAAAATCACCATGAATCACACCCGCCGCCTGTGGGGCCGTAAAGCCTTGCTTGATAGTCCATGCTTTGGTTTCCTTTTCGCCGGTAGTGAGGTAGGTTTGCAAACCAAGCGTCTCGAAGCCAACTCGGCTGAGGCGCTGCAGGCCTGATTCTTCTAATCCATACTCTGCCATAAACAGTTGGGCATCTTCGTCGTCAAGTTGCGCGATTTCGGCCTCAACTTTGGCGCACACGAAGACGACGTGTTCAGACGGCGCGAGCTTGGCTAGCTCGGCCTGTTTTGCGCTGTCCTGAATGCCAGCTTCGTCAACATTGAACACATAAATAAATGGCTTGGCAGTGAGGAGGTTAAGGTGCTTGATGCTCTCCAGCTCGACCCCTGCGTTAATCGCGAGCACGCCTTCGTCAAGTTTGCTGCGCAGTTGCTCGAGGATAGGTACGAGCTCAGCTGCCTGCTTGTCACTGCGGGCCTGCTTTTGCATTTTGGGGATGTGGGTGGTGATGGTTTGGAGGTCGGCTAAGACTAGCTCGGTGTTGATGGTGTCGATATCTTTGGCGGGGTCCAGGTGGTTGTCGACGTGCTGGATGTTGCTGTCTTCGAAGGCACGCACCACTTGAGCAATGGCGTCGGTTTCGCGAATGTGGCTAAGGAACGCGTTGCCCATGCCCTCGCCCTTATGCGCACCTGCCACAATGCCAGCGATATCTACAAATGTGACGGTAGCTGGGACGACTTTGGCCGATTTGGATAACTCGCCGAGTACATCGAGCCGGGAGTCGGGAACCGGCACAATGCCGGTGTTGGGCTCGATGGTGGCAAAGGGATAATTGGCCGCGAGCACATTATTTTTAGTGAGAGCATTAAAAAGCGTCGATTTTCCGACGTTAGGTAGGCCGACGATGCCGATGGATAAACTCATACTCAAACTATTCTAACAGAGGTGATACAATTTTAAAATGAAGAAGTCAGATCTGACCCGGCTCGCCAAAGAATTCACTCAATCAATGGTGATTGGTTTCTTTGTTGCATATGCTCTTGTTGCTACCTATGACATGTTCTTTGATGGGATTCCGGCTGAAGAGCGCGAAGCGGGCGGCAGGTTTGCGCTATTTGCTCTGTTTTTGTTTTATCTGTGGCCGCTGTGCTCGCTCACAATGCTGCTTGTCAGTTGGCTACTGGAGCGGTTTTGGTCTAAGTCTAAGTATATTGTGTTGCAAGCTATTTTTACTGTTTCGTTGATAGTATCTGCCACTTATATTTTTAGCCGATAATTTTATAGAAGTGGTAAGTGTAGTCGTGCCAACACGTCGTAAATCACTCTTTGACTAAAGGATAATTTTCTGGTTTAATTGTGTATAACCTCATGTAAAGAGGGGTACCTAAATAACTCACACCGTTCTGAAATGTGACCGCGAGCTTCGCCTCTATGTCTGCCATACACCAGTATTTTAAGTATGTTAGACACGGGGGTGAAGTTGCCACCGGAAGCCCTTGCATGGTGCAAGGCGATTGGAGAGAGTCATGGTCAGATTGAGTCGATACTACCCGGGCTGCGTGAGTGCTGTCATGCTGCTGCTGCCCCTGATGGGCATGTGGCTGAGTGGCTTCACGCTCGCAAACCCGGTGGCCTGGATGACAGAGGTCGAGTACTGGGGCATGTTCACCCTGCTTCCGCTTCTGGGAGGCGCCTGGATGTACCACCGCTGGACAGTCGGGCAGAAGATGATCGCCACCCTGTTCATGTTCATCTACGGGTTCAGCGCGATTGGTGCAATGTTCGCGCCGTCGATGCACCATCTGAACGAGCAGAGCGATGCGCGTCCGTTCATCGTTGCCACCTCGGAGAACTTCACCATGGCAATTCCCTTCATCGTGCTGTGTGCCGTGGTCAGTGCCGCCCTGTTCTACATGCAGGGCAACCTCGACTATCGGATGCTGGATGTCCCGCGGAAGAGGGTCACGCCAGTCGTCCTCGAACGAGTGGATGAAGGCGTCGGGGCCGGACCACGGACTTAGTGGCCGGCGTGAGTTGGTAGTCCTGATTGTGTCCTCTCGCTGAGAGGGCAAAACAATCGGGACAGAATATGCCTTGTTCGGCTCGCAAGTGTGGCTCTAAGCCCACAGCGAGCCGAACGAGGCATACGCAATAATTATTGATGATTAAGACAGTTAGATGTTAGTAAAGTAAATAGCGGTAATGTAGACATTGCTGCTAGATTCAAAAAATTGTATAATATGCGCTGAGCTCAATTCGCTGATCTATAGAGAAAGCCGAGAGAACCTTGCAGAGAATACTTCTAACGCGATCTGGCGTTCGTATCACCGGATGGTGATAGTCCGGGATCTTCCATGATCTGTAGTGACATGATGAACATCGGAGTATGGCTACAACACACTGATCAAGAGGGAGTTGGTCGCCGCGAGCGATCGCAAAGACTCGTTGTGCCGGACCGCGACGGAATGAGCGGCCTCGTCCGATATCTGCGCAACTTCAGCCTTCGGGCGCAAACTATCCTGAAGGACGCAAGCCTCCAGCTAGCCGGGCTCACCAACGCCGACGCTCCAGACACTCTGGAGCGTCGGTAAGGCCTTTATTACTTTATAGTTTTTGGTCCGTTATCAACTTCAATCAGCCAGTCAAGACACTGGGCGCCGCCAGGCGGATCGGCCGCTAACAAAGCAGATAGTTTATGAATTGCCGCCTCGGGCACCTGGCGGGAGCGGCTGGCATTGCGCCGTAACACGGTGTCGAGTGGTGCAAAAACATGTACGCCAATTACTTGCCTCGCGCCGGCTTCGCGGGCCTGGTCGGCTGCCATTTGTCGGTCGTTTGGTTTGATGCTTGTGGCGTCAATAATTGCTGATTGACCGGTCGCAATACATTCTTTCATACGCCGGTAGGCTTCGGCCCATGCCTCTGCGTTGCGCGACTGGTCGCGGGCGTCGCCAAATAGCTCGGCGCGGATGTCGTCGGGGCACACATAGCCAATATTCAGATTGGCAGCAAGCGCCTTTAGAATAGTTGATTTGCCAGATCCGGGAATACCGATGCCTAGGACAAGGCTGGGAGCTTGGTTTTGCAGTAACTGCGCAATGACTGTTGACAGATCTGTGGGTGAAGACTGGGTAATGCGTGGCATAAGTGTGATAATTATTACTAGTAAAAGTATAAACGAAAGTTGTGGGGTTGTCCCCGGTGGGCGACACGTTAGATCGCCCACCGGGAGGTTTACACGGCTGCTCCGTGCTGACGGAGCAGATGGAACTCGTTGGTTCGCCAAGCAGTGAGCATCACCGCAACGACCACGCTTGGGATGAGGTAAATGAGCGCGGGTTGTGAGGTGCGTAGCACGTATAGGGCTGTTACCGTTAGCCCTAGCCCGAAAGCGTAGCCAACGACGCTTGCCCATAGGTAACGGGTATGACCCGCCTTATACCCAATTCGCACTGCCGAGGCAGCAAGAATTGCCGGTATGACAATGTCGCCAATGCCAATGGCCGATGCTCGTGGTGCAGTGAGCGACAGTGTTTTCGGGATGATGATCAGTGCGGGCAGGTGATTGTTTTCGATGGTTCCAATTCCCTTCAGCATTAGGCCCGTGCCATACACGTGCACGTAGTCGTAGCAAATCGCCACGAAAGTTGCCACAAAGGACAAACGAGTGAACGAAGTTTGCAGCGGCGGGGTCAGCGATATCCCAATTGCCAACAAAACCGCGTAGAGGTTTGCGGTGAGTAGGTTCGGCCACAAAAGCCATACATCATCGAACACGAGTATGTATGAGCCAACCGCACAAAATTGCCACTTGTATTTGAAGCCAAAAAAGAGCTTCAGCGCTGAACTGATTCCGGCAGCTCCGATTACCCATTTGGTTATAGCGGGGAAGGAAAGTGTTTTCACCATCACCCACAACACACCCGAAAGAAACAGTACTGCCAGTATCGAAACGGCAACGGTTTGAAACCAAGACATCGGCTTCTCGGAAACAGCAACAGGCTTGGGCCTCTCGACTAGCAAAGCTAGCTTGGTTGAACAAAAGAACAAGATGAGTGCAATGATGCACAGAACAATGCGCTGAATCAGCATGTAAAGGTCCATTCTACGATGGGAGACCGTGTAGCTAAGTTACGATACTATTTTATTGTAATTTTGTAAACAAAGCATTTTAAGTGAAACAGCAGAGTCATGGTTGGCTGTTGTGCGAATAGTAATATGGAGACCCTAGACTTATGGGAAACAGAATTGATAGACGATGCCCTGGTATTTTTGGAGCTTTGCGGGGTATTATCAAGCTAAGCAATCAAAGAAAGTAGAAACTCATATGAAAAAGGAACCCGAAGTTGAAAATAAAGATTTAGTGGCGGACGAAGCTCCTGTTAAGGCGCTACCAAAAGCAAGTTGGCTTGAACAACTGAAGTGGAGAGTTAAGACACATAAAAAGTTGAGTCTTGCTGTGCTAGCACTCCTCGTAGCGGTTGGGAGCGTAATCGGATTCATGCAACTTAATAAATCGTCAGATACTGCATCGTCTAATAATAGTTCTAATAATCAGCAGACTGAGGAGCAAGAGAGCGCAAGTAGTGTTTCCTTTGAAGGCACTGTAGACTACGCCGACTTTATGATGCCAAACTTTAACAGTCTGGTTGGTTCGGCCAAGTTAGGTGATGCCTCGTGGTATGCCACATCAAGCAATATTATTCGCGAGGAAGCAGGTAAGCTGAGTGTAATTTCAATTGATAAGTTCCCTAAAGGCGTGGCGATTATGAGTATTGCGGCGAGCGAAGATAGCATATGGGTTGGATATAACTTCTCGGACATAGGCGAATTTGGGGATGCTGGGGTTGCGCGCATAACAGACGGCAAGGTGACTGCGTACGATTTTAGTAGCACAAATCCACAGCTCTACTCTGATCCGTTTGATGACAACAAACTCTATGTGCTTGGCTGGGCGGGAGTGCATTACTATGACAAGAGTACAGATAGTTTTGTAGCGTTAGGTGCGGAAAATGCTTTGGGCGATGCCCGAGAACTGTCATTTAGTAGAACACATATATTTGCCTCCAGAATGGACGGGTCTGACACAGAGGTATCTATATATGCCTATAGTCGTGCCGCAAAAACCTGGTCCCCAGTAACTATTGATCGGTATGATGCTACAAGAACAGATCTTTATTCGTCGGTGTCGATAATAGATGTAGATGGGATTCCGGTAGCCTATGCTACTAACGCAAGCTATACGGACTGCGCAAATGCCATCAATGAGCCAAGAACAGCAATTTATAGCTTCAGAGACGGGAAATTTGCGTATGAGCCAACTGTATCGGCTGCATTTGCTTATACGTTTGCGAATCCATATGGCCTTGATGAGAATGCGATTGAGGGCAGCGCAACCACTTGCAACGAAGATGGCAAGTACTTTTACGTAAAGCTTGCCGATAAAGATGGCAAGCTGACGGTAGCGAGTAAGCAAACTGTTGAATATGAGTCGGGCACATCATACTACAACCACACCAAAGAGATTATGCAGCTTCAAGAAACGCTACGTTTGCCGCCACAGACCACTCCCGTTCAGCAGTTATCTGATGGCAGCACATTATCGATGCTCGTAAACTATACGGTTAACGGAAAAATTGGTAACTTCGCGGGAATCTCTAAAGATTCACTGGGTACTATCGACCAAGTGCTGATGCCTGAAAACGTGAATGAGTTTGTCGGTGGTGGCAGCAAGATCGCCGAATGTAAATCAGGCAGATACTTGGTTGATATGACCACAATCGATGGTGGTTACAACAGCGCTTACTTACAGTCGATTAGCAAGGTTGGGGATGACGGTAAGCTGACCTCTCTTTACAAGACTACCAACAAACCGGCATATGAGGGCGTAATCACTGAATATGACATGGGAAGCACTGGCGTTATTTGTAAAGATGATCGGATCCATCTGCTTGGACGAACTGAGTTTGCTACATTTGATATTTTAACCAAAAAGCTGACTAAAAAGGCACATAATGCGATAATCGAACCCAATCAGTCGTTGCTTGATGCGAAAAATGAGCGGTGGATATTTATTGACGGCGCCAGTAGTTCTCTGCGCATATTTGACACAAGCGGCGAGTCGGTTTGGGACATGAAGACCGATCTTAAGGATAAGTTTATGGCCAAGTTAGTTACCGTGAACGACAAGCGTGTAGTGCTGAGCCTTACAGGCGAAGCCGAGGAAAACCGTACCGTGGTGACCATAGAC
Source organism: uncultured Candidatus Saccharibacteria bacterium (assembly GCA_964536005.1). Lineage (GTDB taxonomy): Bacteria > Patescibacteriota > Saccharimonadia > Saccharimonadales > JBPEXE01 > CAZHXE01. Next base: position 321 of record CAZHXE010000002.1, on the reverse strand, counting down.
ATACCCGCTAAAAAAGTTGCTAAAACAACTGCTATGAACACAAAGCTTCGTGCGGCTGGCCCGTTTGATGACGATGAGTTTGTGATTCAGGTTGGCGTTGGCGAGACGAAGCTTGTAAATATCGATACCCATGAACAACGAGCAGTCTCAGGTGCGTTCAGTTTCTTGCCAAATGGCTTTACGTGGCCGCCAGTTAAGTTTTCTAGTGACGCTATCTTTCTCGTTAAAGACGATGTGCTTTGGTTTAATTCTGACAATTGGGGTCTGATTGGCTATAAAGTTAAATAGCCTAGTCGGGAACGGCTGGCTAGGCAAGTAGGC
>CAZHXE010000001.1:0-31091 GCA_964536005.1 uncultured Candidatus Saccharibacteria bacterium | reverse complement strand
TTCTTTAGTGTGATTAAATAGATGCATGTGCGGACGATACACAATATTCCAAACTGGTGAGCTTGCTCGGCGTTTTAAAGTTAGTGACCAAGAGCTCGATGAGTTACTTGAGCACTTACGAGAACGTTACAATGCTGCTCCTGGACAAAATCTGCCGGTAGTTATCAAGGCTGAAGACAAAAGACATCTGATGCCTATGCGATGGGGCCTTATTCCAGTGTGGGCAAAAGATGTGAGTATTGGTTACAAACTTATCAATGCTCGTAGCGAATCTGTATTTGAAAAGAATACTTGGAAGCGACCAGTGTTACATGCACGCTGCTTAGTACCGTCAAACGGTTTCTATGAGTGGAAGAAGGACGGCAGCAAGAAGCAGCCTTATTTCATCCGTCCAAAAGATAGTGACCTGTTTGCGATGGCTGGGGTATATTCCCAGTGGACGGATAAAGCAACAGGGGAAGTTATAGAGTCGTTTTCAATTTTAACGACGACGCCTAATAAAGAAATGAGCGACCTTCACGATAGAATGCCAGTCATATTAAAGCCAGACGATGAAGAACGCTGGCTAGAGCCATCTAACGAAACACCCGAGTCGATTGCTGATCTCCTCAAGCCATACGACGATGACGGTTTGGAAATCTACCCAGTTAGCAGTGAAGTCGGCAATTCGCGCAACGAAGGTGAAAAGCTAATTCACAGACTTCCACAGGAAGAAGTGATTTTGTAAGTCAAGCAGTGACCGAAGTATGCTTGCTTGATTCGTATAATTAAACCGCAGCAGGGACGCTTTACTCCACCAGAAGTTAGTGTGTTTGCTTGGTAACTATTATTCTAGCACTAAGACAAGGGTTATGGTGTGTCTTAGTATCGCGTCACAACCGAAACATACAAATTCCAAATCTGATAAAATTATGTAATGAGTGATACAGAAAACCCGAGCCAACCATCTAGAGTTATAAAAGGCTCAAACTTTCCAACACCGATGGCAATGGCCCCGGTAGAGCCATCAGATGACAGCGAGGACGATGTTAGCGAAGACGAAGAAGATGATTGAGTATTATGTTGCCTACCAAAGCTAGAGCAAGACCAAAAATCAAAAAACTTGACCTCACTGATAAGGATATAATTTCCTATATCTCCAGTTCTAGATTCGAATATATCGCACAACGCGATAGATCTTTGAATGAAGAAAACGAAACCGAGCGTGTAGCATGCAGCCAGCTGCTACTTATAACTACTGTTTTGTTATCAGCATCTGTTATATTGCTTAGCAACGTGAGTGAAGCGGAGAAATTATCAGCAATACAAAAGATACTTATTTTAACGGGAGTAACATCGTACATTTTGTCTATTATGTCCGGAATTAAATACTACTTTGAAATAGTTAAATTCAACTTTAATTGGGCGGAAAAGTTGAATGAAGTAGTTAAACTTTTTAGTGAAGTTAAATTCGAGTCATTAAGTGAGGCCAGAGAAAGGACAGACGAAATTCTTGAAGTTCCTCCAGTAAAAACTCCTAAAAAATGGCTATATATTCAAATTATATTTCTGTCAGTGGGAGTTATTTCATATCTACTTATATTAGTTGCAATACTCTTTAATTTTGATTCAAAATTTTACTAGAGAAATGCCTTCCCACTTCGTAAATTTATCTAATTCGGCTCACCTACCATAAACGTCCTTGGGTTAACAGGAATACCATAAACATAAATCATAAAGTGCAAATGCGGACCTGTTGAAGTACCGGTACTGCCAAGATAGCCAATAACATCCCCTGGCACCACAGGTGAGTCAACTGCGTACTCAACGGCTGAATCCAAGTGACAATACTGCGACTTGAGACGATCAGTATGCTTAATAGTTATACTTTTACCGCATGCTGAATCATCAGTATTATCCACTGCAAGCACTGTTCCACTGGTAAAAGGTGTAATGGGTGTGTACATAGCATTAGTTATGTCTATTCCAGTGTGGTAACCGAGCCCAAGTAGTCGGCGCCATGTTTCACTTGTGCCGAACTCGTCAGTAACTGTACCGCTTACTGGCCATGTTGTCGACAGCTCAATCTCATCGACCTTATCACCGTTCGGCCCAAATATCTCCACAAGATGGGTGACTGGATTTACTGCTGCTATTGCATCGCCAACAAGCTGAATGCCTGAGCTAGCGACAACCACAACGCTAAGAGCTGGCAAGGTAATCAATAGTGCAATGGTTGCAAGAACTAACTTAATCTCGGTTTTAGAGTTTTTGAGAAGCCATGAAGCGATCGGGATCATAATCCATAGAGTTCTTGAGGATTAGTAGTTATGAGGGGGTGTTCTTCTTTAGACGCTACTACACGCACTGCCGCATGATTTTGATCTGCGATAATAAGGGCATCGCCTTTATCACAAGTCAGTAAAAAGTTGTCTTCATACTCGCTCAAATTAAATTCGTTTACGACATTTTTAATGGTTGTGGTATCCTGCCGCATCAAAATACGTAGTGCGCTTTGGGACGCTATGGCTCTTCCGTAATCGTTTTTCAAAAAGTCGTTCGCTTGCTGGGTGATGATTGAAACGCCAAGGTAATATTTTCGAGCTCTCCGTACTAATCCTGCAATAAATCGTGCCGACTCTTCATGCTCCAACAACAACCAGCCTTCATCAATAACTAGCAGTCTCTTGCGGGGATTGTTCTTAACTTCATTTTGAACATGATGTGAAATAATCAGGATCATTAGTTGGCGCATGCTTTCAGGCATGTCTTTGATATCAAAAATTACCAGTTTGTTATCTAAGCTCACATTGCTTTGATTGTTAAATACGTCAGATAAAGATCCACTTACAAAACGTTCCAATCTTTCAGTTAACTTTGCTTGGTCGAGTAATCGCAATTCGTGGTACAGATCCTTGAGAAGGGGTTTGTTGTCATCGCTCCGTTTATATAGATTTATCAGCGCTTTGTCTAAAGATGCCTTTTCTTTAGGGCTCAGACCATCCACCATCAAACTCACAATCTCAGTTAAGTCTTGAATATGCTCACTCAAATCACGTTTACTGTTTGTAGTAGAGGATAGATCAAACGGATTTATTTTCTGCTGTGAGTTTGTAGAAAGCTTGATGTAACTGCCACCAACCTTTTCACTTAACAGTTTATATTCACGTTCTGGGTCAATAACGATTACATGGGTACCCTGCATCAATTGGCGCAAAATTTCAACTTTACTTGCGTAACTTTTGCCAGAACCACTTTGCGCGAATATGATTGAATTAGCATTGTGTAAACTAAACCGATCTAAGATTACAAGTGAGTTATTGGATTTGTTAACACCGTACAGAATACCTTTTTCGTGTACCATCTCACTACTCATAAAAGGGAAAGTCAGAGCAGCAGATGAACTATCTAGGTTGCGTCGCTGTTCTAATCGATCTTCTGCCCTAGGTAGCACAGCTTGCAGTGCTTCTACCTGCTGGTAACGTGCAGTCTTGGTAAAAAACAATCGCGCCGACAGTGTTGTTTCAAGCAAAGTTGTTAGCTTTTCAAGTTCCTCTAAACTATCAGCACTCAAAGAAACATATATTGCTGCCTGAAACAGCATTTCTTGGCCACGTTGGATTTTGTCACGTAATTCCATTGCGGAATCTAGAGGGTCGGTAACTTCAGGCCCAACAATTTTTCCAGAGCGGATCATGGCTCGTTTCGTACTCTCAAGCTCAGTGATTTTACGGTTAAGTTTAGGCAGTGCCTGAGTCGCTTCAACCTGGCTCATGTGGTAACTAATATCTATATTGCTGTTAAAGTTAATCAAGCTATTAAGCCAGCCAGAATGTGCTACAAAAGGATATCCAGATATGTATAGGCTTCTAATGTAGCGACCATCGATCACCAAGTGATCTGCTTGTTCTTCCAGCCCTGCGTAGCTAATGATGTCCATAGGGTCTTGCTGGCCATAATCAAATGTAAAGTTTTTCGGCTCCTCAGCTCTCTTTTGCTGCCAATCTTTCAACGTCTGCTTTGGGTTTAACAACATTTCAATGCTCATAGGTAGCTCTCCTTTAGCATAGACAGTGTTTGCTCGGTGAGTGGCTGTCGTTTAGCTTGTTTTGGAGAATAAAAACTATAGAACAGATCAAGCACTTCAAGACTCGATAGCCTGCGCGACTGCATTCCCATACGCCCTAAGCCTTTGCTTACAATGTCGCCCGTTAGTTTTAGCTGCTCTTTCACTACTTCAAAGTCTTTGCCATTCGAACTATAAGGTAAAACAACATAGAAACTGCGAGTTAGAATCTTGTTATCACTGACCAATCCTTTCACGAATTGGGTATAGCTCGTAGTTTGGTCGGTAAAAGCTTCTTCATCTGACGATGTTTGATTTTCACGAAACGAACTAATGTATTTATCCATATCAAGTTCGCGTACTCTCACAAGAATTTGAAACGGCGTATTGAGTGAATTCAAAAAACTCTGATACGTGTCGATAATCGCATCCTGCTCTGTTTCGCTCATAAGCTCAAAATTGATAGACGATGTTTCTAAGGCAAGTCTGTACTCGCCGTTCGGCAGTATGAGGATACCGTCATGCACGCCCTCGATTCGAATTTGCCGACGAGAGCTTAGTGGTTTAACGGATTTCTTTAATATGGACACGGAGGCCTCCTTTACGGGTAACGCTGAACCTAAAATTTGCTGCCGGATTTTCTATTGCATGTTCGAGTCTTACGAATTCTGATGGGGCTAGCTTCGCTGCAAAATCGGTTTCTGGCTGTTCTTCTGCAACTATTGGGACTTCTAGCTCAATACGTTTTGCAGAAGAATGCTTAGGACGAAGAAACGAATCCTTTTTGCTGTATACGTAGTGGCGGGGTCGTGAGTTGTAACGACTCATAATTGCGATCCACTCAGCAACAAGCTTGCCGCGCCAACGAATCGCCAATACAGAACAAACAGTCACGATGGTAGAAACGATGGCAAGTTTCAAAGTTGTATATTTGATAAATGGGGGCAAGAATGCAAAAATGACGACTCCCAAAAAAACAGGTGACATAAGCAAAAGTAGCTGTTTAACAGATATATTGCCGACGACTTTGTCTTCGACGGATGTAATTTGAGCTGGCACTATGGTTGTTTTCATTGATATCCCTCTTTAACTGGTTTTGGTTTACGTGATGTCGTACTATTTCCATTTCCCGCACCACTGCTTGAATCAATGTCATCACTTTGACGCCTGCGCCGCTCAGCCATGTAGCTAATACCGCTGATAAATTCAGTTCCCATTTTACGCAAAGCTCGGGATCCGTTGCTGGCATAACTCAACTGCATCATGACTTGCTGGGTTTTGAGCAGTGTGAATATAGCCGCAATTCCTCCAACAAGTGACATGAGCGGGTTATAGCCTGATTCGTCCGGCCCTGCTAATCCAACAAAAAGTGTTGCAGCAATTGCCAGGATTATTACGTGCACAAATAGATTAAAAATCGTTGATATGTAAGCTTTCACCGCTAGGGTAGTAAAGTCGCGGAATCCAGGAACTAGCTGCAAAAGCACTACCATTGGCGACAGGACAGCACCAACATACAAAGTAACGACGCGAACGACGTAGTAAACTAATAACAAAACAGAGAGTACTATGAATACGATCATAAGAAGTAGCGATACCAAACCTTGCTTGCCCGCATCACTCATCACATCAGAAAGCGTGTTAAACACAGTCTGTGTACCAGTAGCGCTAGCTATGGCGGATATCATGACATTGGTGAGGCTTATCACTGCATCGATAGCAAATATCGACATATTCATAATCAGAAACGTTGCGCCTATCTTCGGTAACAGATGCTTAAACTCAATTTCATCAAGTCCAAGCGATGCCGCACTCATAACTTGGAACCCTAGTAACGCCACGACAAGTACCAGAAGAGCATTTGAGATACCAAGCACACCCAGCCACAGATTCAGTACACCTTTGTTGTCTGCCATGAGCGGAGTGTTTTTGGTAAAGTGATCAACCGCATTAATAATTGGCGAGGCAGCAGAATCTACAAAATGCTTAAACAATCCAATAATAGAGTTAATGAGCACTTCGGTAACGCCGCCGCCTTCATCGTTTATTTCGGCAGGTTGCAGTACGGGCACGCTTTCAAGAGTGGATGAGCCACCCGTCTCGGTATAAGCACTCGTCAAAATCGCTGTTAATGCTCCGGCTGCAATCACCATAGATAACCCAATCAGTGCATTGCGTAACACTTTTTTGGCATGCTCTAACTTATCTGGCTTGCCAGAACTCGTCATGTACTCAAACCCACCAAGTACTAAGAAAAATGCGCTCGCTACGCCTGCCAGACTAATCAACGCGACCATAATAGGCCGCAAGTAGTTTTGAATGTCTGCATTCACTACTGCGAAGTTAGCCACCCAAGAACTAAGGGCAACTAGCGAATCCATTAGAGAAAACTACGCTCCGAACGCGTTTGTAGCTAAAGAAGTAACTATGTTGCTTAAAATAAACGCACCGATTGTTATTGCTAGACCCATGCCAGAGTAGAAAATTGTGCGTTTTGATTTCTGCAGCACCTCTGGATTACCTGATGATGTTATATACCCGAACCCTCCAACAACAAAAAATCCGGTCGCAATCAGACCGGACAACCCTGCAACCACTTGGATGACACTACGGATAAAGTTCTCAACTTGTCCAACGCCAGCCGCTGTTGCTTCTTGGGCAAATGCTGCATCAGAGAGTAGTAGTGGCAGACCAAATGCAGCCACCAAAGCCACAATGATCCGAAGTTTATTAGAAACCATACGTACCTCCGTTTGTTGTGGCAAAGTATCATAAAACTTTACACTTTTGCAAGTTTATTGTTTTGTACTTATGGTTACAGGGGTAGTAGTTGCGTTGATTGTTAGGTAAATTTTCAAGAGGTGAAAAAGTTAATGATTAGTCTAACATTAAAAATTGATTAAATTTTCAAAATATTAAAATATCTTCAAGTATTCTGTTCGGAGCTAAATATGTGAAATAATGTCCTAATGAACACAGATTTCCTAAACAAATGGAACGGAACATCATAATGAAAGAGAATGTTTAAAGGATTATGCCCAATAAATTACCAAGTGAAAAGGTGGTTATAAGCTCACCGCTGTCCTTCAGTGGTAGTGCTGCACGAATATGGAAGATTACAGATGTTAAAAATATACTTTTGAAGTATCTTTTGTTTGTGCCGATAGCACTAGCGCTTATATTAATCGCTTGGCTATTCGTGATTGGCTGGTACATGTTATTTGGCATTTTCCTGATACCTTACAGGTTGCTCAGAAGAAGCCAACGCAAAGAAAAACGAGATCGCATGCGTCATCGTGAAATTTTACAGAACTTAGAGAGAAGATAAAACATGATCAACAGCAAACAACAAGCTGCTATAGCCGCGAACATAAAAAAAGCTAGAAGCAACAGCGGGCTTACACAGGCACAACTTGCCGACAAGGCAGATTTAAACAAGAATTACTATGCGCGGCTAGAAAGGGGAGATTCACTACCTTCTCTCGATTCTCTTTACAGAATAACTAAGGCTTTGAAGATCGAGTCCTCGGACATTTTACCGTTTTAGTCTTTTGTACGATTAGCTATAAAAGATTGATAAAAATCTTCAAGAGAATCGGGATCACTCAGACCAATGGCGCGAAAACTAAGCTTAAGATCAACCAACATCTGTTTGGCTACCTCTTCATTGGCGTTTTCGGGATCGTGCTCTTTTAGCCAGTTAATCAACAACTGCACATCATTTTTTGTTGGTTTGTAGCCAGTCATAATATCTGTAGTATACCATTCAAACTTTTGTGGAGTTTCGCAAATCTTAACATCTGCTTGGATAATACTTCGGACTCGGTTCTTCTCATTATTTCCTTACTGCTGCTGTGTGAAAGCATGTTTAAACTTCCTTCCCACAGAATACGCCGGTCTACTATGCATATTTTACGATGTCGCATATCATCATGAATCTTTACTTTTGCTCCAGACTCACGGAGAATAGCGATCCCTCGTACAGATTGGAATTTTAGGTTTCCATCGTGGTGTTCGGGATTGCGAGTGTGCACGATTACACTAACGCCTTTTTCATGCAGCCTTTCAAAGAGCTTACTAATTTCAGATGCTCTACGTATGGTTACGAATGGACTTTCAATTATAATTTCTTTTTGTGCTGACTTAATGTCACTACTCATAATCTTGAAGAAACTTTCCTCATCAAATAGAGTAGATCTAAGTAAATCATCAGCAATACGCGTGCTCCTATGGCTCCTAAATAACTTCATCAAAGACCTCCAGCTCATCGATCTTCTCTGTTAACTTTTCCAAATCATCGATTAGGGTGTTCCAGAAAATACCCCGTGGGCTCACCACGAAAATAGCTCACCAAACGGTGGGCTTTTTTCGTGGTGCTTGTCGACGAGCATCGAACTCCGTCAAGGGAGTTCGGCGTAGCGAAGCGGAGAAGGCGAAGCCGCTTTCTCCTTGGAATCACCAGTGAAAATCGAAATTTGGAGCAGTTGTTCAGCAGACCGTCAAATCCATGATCAATCTTTACTTGGGCTGTAACTTGATATTGGCGGCTCTGAATATATATGATTCATAATAGAGCATGAAATATTTACTACTCTAACCAGTTAATGTTTTAATCTTATTATGACTATGAATCCATTAGCCATATCAGCATTGAAATAATGCCTCATGGTAGTGCATCAAACTTATAGTCTCTGAAAGGACTCTACAAGATTATCACGCTAATGCTTGGTATGGTTCGCAACAGCTGAGATAATATAACTATGGCTAACAAACCTAATAAGACAGATGATGATAAGAAACTAAAACCAGATGATGGTGCGCTAAAGTCAATCGCACAGGGTAGCACCGAGCACCCTAAGGCATTCTTGTCTTACGCCTGGTCCGACCCAGAACACAAGGAGCGAGTTAGGTTGTTTGCTGATAGATTGCTTGGCAAGGGTATTGATGTAATTCTTGACATCTACGACAACAAGCCAGGACACGAACTGAACAAATTTATGGAGCAATCAGTGACAGACAAAGCCGTCACTCACGTACTCGTCATAGCGGACAAAAAGTATGCCGAAAAAGCAGATGCTCGAAGAGGTGGCGTAGGCACGGAGACGCAGCTGATTAGCCCTGAGGTGTATGAAAAGATTGACCAGACAAAAGTAGTTCCTCTAGTATTTGAGCGTAATCAGGACGGTAAACCGTGCTTACCAACGTATATGAAATCACGGCATTACATCGACTTCACAGACGAATCGCAGTTTGACGCAAACTTCGATGACCTTATTAGGCACATCTACAATCAGCCAAAGTATGTAAAGCCAGTACTTGGATCTATCCCAACATTCACAGGCACAGCTAAGCATCCAGCCGAAAAGCTGCCAAAGACAGCCGAGCAGCAGGTTGACGCAGAGAAACCACGTTCTGGACTCCAGGCAGTTACTGCAACATTTCTTCAAGCACTCGATAAGCTGAGGAAAGTTGGAGCTGGCGACACACCTGTGGACGAAAAAGTACTAGAGAGCATTGAATCTATGCAGCCATACACCAACGCAATGCTTAACGAACTGGATGGGCTACTTATGAATGGTCAGCTCGATGATAAAAAATTGACCGAAGAAATAGATAAACTATTAACCTCAGCTAAAGCCAAGCAAGCACCGCTGCCTGGAGTGAACTCCTGGCGTGACAGCGACTACGAGAACGTCGGTTTTGTTGTTCACGAGCTTGCAACGGGTATTGTGGCTTTGTTAGTCAAACACAGACGTTTCAGCGTAGTGCATAATCTGATTAACAGGACTTACTTCTATAAAACACACCTTGGCGAATTACGTGCTGTGACCTTTACAGATTTCTACCAGCACATGCGAACACTGGATGACTATAGAAATAGTAGGCTGAACCTCAACCGTGTCAGTGTTGCGGCAGACATACAAAAAGAGCACGCAGTTAAGTTTGATGGCTTAGACTTTGACGAATTACGCAATGCTGACAGTTTGCTGTACCTACTGACTAGGTTCAATTTTCCCGACAACAGGTATAACTGGTGGTTCCCGCGCTTGTCCGTATACAGCCATAGAAGTGAGGAATTGATTGACCCACTAGGTGAGCTTATATCAAAATCACGTGCAGACGAGATTTCAGCTATGTTTGGCATGAAGTCTGTGGGCGAATTACAAAAAGCGTATGAAGCCGCAGTCGAAGTAACATCAAAAATTAACTACAATGCTGGTTGGAACTTCAACGTTCCTTTATTTACAAAGATGTTGCCAGATCGTATCGCTGAACTACCTTAATCCAATATCCACGGTTCCACTCTACACCCGTACCAGTTCGCAACTTCTGACTACAGATTCGGATGATAGAACGGTGCGCGATTCGTTTAGCTCAGTACGGATACAATTCCAATTCGATACATGGTATTTCACAACGATAATAGCTCACCACATGGTAGGCTTTCTTCGTGGTGCATGTCGATGAGCATCGAACTCCGTCAAGGGAGTTCGATGGAGCGAAGCGGAGAAGGCGAAGCCGCTTTCTCCTTGGTATCAACAAGCATATGTGCCATTGTTGTGATGATGTCTTTACTTGGTTATTCTGAGCAAATTGAAGCCCTATTGCAGCCAACAATAGAGTGCACAGCTCCCGATATTTCATGAAGTAGCACATTGTTGTTTGACTGGTCTAAACTGTTATATAACATCACCTTAAATGAAACTTCGAGGTATTCAGTATGAACGATGACGAATCGACAAAAAGTAGTAAGTTTTTTATCCCTACCTGGCTCCCCCCGAAAAATCGCATAGATCTGCCGTACTTTTCGTTGACTCCCGGGCCTGATGTAAAAGTCGAAAAAGATGGCAGTATGCACTTTGGCAGAACAATACGTGCAGTGGATATTAAGGACAACGATGAATATGAAAAATGGCTATACTTTCATGCTTTGCTTACTGATTCTGTAGAGCTTGTAGATTACTATGCTAACCCTCAGGCGTATGTGCTTAACCCTGAGCTTGCAAAGGTTCAACGTGAACATGTCGCCCATGACAGATACCTTGACCAGGAAAAGGTGTTAGACGAGGTATTTGATGCTCTGACCCAAAACTCCATCAGTTATGAGGAGCTATACAAGCTATTTTTAAAAGTAGACGTAAGGGTCTACACGTCGATAATTAATTATTTTGTGGCAGGCAGCCTGAAACCGTTCTCTTTGAGGAATATAGATGTGAGCTACTGGCAGGTTGTTGTCTACTTTACGATCATCGAGACCCTATTAGGCGCGCCGCCTGAATGCGCAAACTTCGTAAGCTGTAATGATTGTGGAAGGCAAGGCTTAAAACATAGTTCGATCAATAACAACAAATGGTTTGACCAACAATTATTTTCTCAAATTGAGTCAGACACCAACAGAAAGCAATACAAGGCGGTCATCGACGCCTGTAAGTATCGCATCCGAAACGGAAGTATTCATAATGGCCTTTATCCGACAGCCAAGCACATACCCAAGAAAGATGGCCTACATAAATATAAGCTCGGCAGATCCATCAAAGAGTTTGAGGATGATGTTAACGCGCTTAACTCTCTAGTTAAGCACCTGAGAGAGCTGACACGTTTTCTTATTTTAAATTGGATATTTCAAATGAGCATCTATCCCGAGCTGCGTGGCCAAGACGTCCAACAATTCACTCTAAAAATAGCATCTAAGAAAAAGTAACAAACCATGTCCAATAATCAACCTACGAATGACCAAGAGCTACGGAACCGACTAAATAAAGAGTTTTATGATAATTACGATCTAAATTATTTCCGTCTTAAAGCGTCCTTTTTATGCTGGGTGATCGCTAGCGCCGACGTGCTGCTAAAGCTTCGTGCGAGAGGTTACAAAATAGGCAAAATACGGCTGACCCGCCAGAGCTTGAGGAATCCGATACTGAGCGGGTCAAAGATTTTACCAAGCGTGAGATTGTAATAGCTACTACAGCATAAAATGTTTGTTCTGACAAAGATGCGCGCAGCCCCACACTTCAAGCAACCTAACCCAAAGCCAAACACTCTCCCAACCTAGCATTATCAAACCCAGTAATTTTATGCACTCCACTTTCGTTGGTTATGACCGTAAAAGGCACACCAATTGCGCCGTCATTCAGTGACATGAACTCTTCCATGGCTTGCTCGTCTTCATCTACCAGCTTCTTTGTGTAGTCGACCGACTTGTCTTCCAGCCATTTTGTAAGCATATGGCACGCGGCGCACAACTTGGTTGAATACATGGTTACTTCCATTTGATTCCTCTCTTAAATTTTTTAACTTCCAAACGTAAATACATTAAGCGAAACGCCCTTAGGGACGGTTAGCTCCAAATTAATTGACTCCTGAAATTGGTCAAACTCAACCAGCCGATACAGCCTTGCTTCCTGCACCGTTACGGCGCCATTTTTGACGTCGCTGCCTGCGTTGCTGCCATTCGCTGGCTGGCCATTAACCAAAACTTTTATCTGATTGCCAGACTCTGAAGACGCGACCACATACACCGCTTTGGCACGAATATTAAATGCAAGCTTGGCCGAGTCTTCTGACGATGTGATCGTTTCATTACCCACGTCCCATTTGCCGCTTAGGCTCCATTGGTTTGAAGCAAGCTTCGCCGGTGACGTAAATGGGCCGCCGCTGCCAAGTGGTTCCTTGCTTGCAAAGTTGCTGGCTCGCTTTAGGCCAAGATACGTCTCGGGTGTTTGCTGCTTAGTAATGTAGTCAACGGCGTCTCCTTCAGTTGTAATCTCGTCGTCCGACAAGAACGCGCCGTTCTCGGTCAAAAGTTGTCGAATAGCTTGCTCGGACTCTCGATATTCGCCCTCGCCGCTATGGATTCGTCGCACGTTTCCTTGGGCGTCGATTAGGTAGTAGGTTGGCCAAAACTGGTTTTCAAACGCGCCCCATGTGCTGAAGTCGTTATCGAGCGCAACCGGGTAGCTTATGTTTTGATCCCTCACGGCCTTTTGGACATTTTCAACGTTACGCTCAAACGCAAACTCCGGCGCGTGCGCACCGATGACCGTAAAGCCGTCGTCCTTATATTGCTGATACCAACCTTCAATATACGGGTTATTGCGCACGCAGTTAATGCAACTGTAGGTCCAAAAGTCGACCAGTACAACTTGTCCCCGCAAACTCTCTAGTGTCAGAGGTTCACTGTTAATCCAATCCTCGAGCCCAGCAAATTCTGGGGCAGGGTAGGGGTCTACGTTAAGGAGTTCGCCGTCTTTGTACTCTCTTTGGCTGGCTGGAATTAATTTGGCGCTCAGCGCATCGATATTAAACGGCGTGTTGCGCGAGATAAAGGCCTGAAAGTCCTTATCAAGCCCAGTGAAGACCATCAGACCAACAATAATAAACAAAACAGCAATAAGACGCTGAAACGCACCCTTAGGGTTACTCATCCAACTGATTTTTTTAATAAAGCGCTGCCCGAAATAGCCAATCAGGAGCAACACAAAACTCAGTCCTAAGATGTAGGCGCTCATGTACAGCATGGCCAGCGAGAAATTCACCGGTAAAACAGTGGCGAGTATGTAGCCATAGACTGGGCTGCAGCTTGAAAAAACCGGTCCGAGGGCCGCACCAGTAAGTATGGCGCCAAACATTGGGTTAGATTGTTTCTGACCTTTGCTTAAGAAGCTAAGGGCTTTAGACTCAATGCCCACTTTGGCTAAAAATGTTGCGTATAAAGAAGGGAAGAGCGTGAATATGCCAAGGGCTACGATGATAATGCCGGATATGTACGCAAACCACTCTGGCGGAACACCAATGAGCACTGTCGTTGCCTTCAGCAGTAGGGTGAAGACTAACAACGACAGGGCAAGCGAAGCAGTGATATATAGTGGTCGTTTTTTGTCAGCTTCATCTCCTGAAACCGAGCCTCCAATGATGATCGGTAACAGAGGCAATACGCACGGTGCCAGCACAGTGAGTATGCCAGCTATGAACGCTCCGAGTAACAACAGCATTTACGCGTCCTTTCCCTTGGTGGGTTTTAATATGAGTTTTATTTAGAAAAGAGCCCAGCACTCATCGCGCTGAGCCCAATTCACGGTTTTACTCTTTAAAGAGTCGATGGGTCAACTGGCAGAAGCACGTTCTTGATGACGTGAGTTACGCCATTTGACGAGATGACGTCGGCAGTCTCGATCATTACTTCTTGGCCAACTTTGTCTACGACAACAAGGTTACCATCAACGATCTTGAATGACAGCTCGGTACCTTGTACAGTTTTCACGCTATCGCCACTGTTTGCGAGTGCACGCAAGTCGGCAGATGTGTATGTACCTGGTACTACGTGGTAGGTAAGGACCGTTCTTAGTAGCGCGTTGTCGCCTGCGACTGTAGCCAGTACATCTGGGTCAACCGCTTCGAATGCGGCGTTGTTTGGGCCAAATACCGTAAATGGACCCACACCCTTGAGCGTATCGACAAGCCCAGCTTGCTCGACCAGACCAACCACCGTAGTTACGTTACTTGCTTTGGCTGCGTTCTCTACAATGTCGAGGGAACGAACCATTTTGGCGCCACCTACGGTCACTCCGTCGCTGTCCTGTGACATGCTCTGATTCTCATTTTGTTGCGACATCGTGTCCTGCTCGGAGTCGTCATTCATGCTGCTACCAATGGCATAGCCGCCAGCGCCTCCGATAACTAATCCTAAGATTGCAAGCCCGATTACTGAATGTGTCATATACTTCCTCTCGTTATTTACTAACTACGAGTAAGTATAGATAGTTAACTTAGTTAAGTAAAATATGGTTAACCCAGCTTAACTATGAGTGTTGTTTTTAAGTGAGATTTTATCCAGAACCATGATGTATCTAACCAGATCTTGATGCTCGATATCACTTAGCCACTCGCGCATCTCTTTGCGCATGTAGCGCTCAATTTCAACTACCTTTAGGTGCGCTTTGTCGGTAGCGATCACAAGCCTTACTCGTCCGTCATCTTCGTCATAAGCATGCTCGGCGTATCCATTTTCGATCAGTTTTTTTACCATATTGGTTATAAATGAACGCTTCACATCAAGCATATCCGCCAGGTCACTGACACGGATTCCACCATTTTTTGTTTCATCGCTAATAACGCCCAGTATAGACCACTGCGTGGATGTTAAATCATGCTTTTTGAGTGTTCTGTACATAAAGTTTTTAAGATTTCTGTACGCCTTCGCCTGCAGAATTCCTGTTCGGTATGTAGAGAATTCGGAAATTGGTTTCATGTATATAGTTTACATTATAAACTATATACAGCAAATAGCATTAAGCGTATCCGTCATGCTAAGAGTCCAGGAGCAATTTCAGGAAGTGCAGTACCTTTGGGATATGATGTATGCATGAGCAAGCACAACAGGAACAAGGCTCGTTTAATTTCAAATCAATTACGCTTATACTGTTACTATTGTCTACAGTAATAAATAGAAAAGAACATGAAAAAGCTTTTCTCTAAATCTCTAAATTTCCAGCGGCCAAACAGCGGTCTGCCACTTCTTTTTGCCGTTGCGTTTGCGGCCGTAGGATCAATTATCCTGTATCGTTCTTTTGCGGCAACGTCACCTAATGCAAAGGTGGCCGAAGGTGAAACATATGTCAGTGCCAACGATACATCAGTTGCGTCTGATGGCACGGCCTCTGGCTCATCCTTTTTACAATTCAACCCCGTCAGCACAGGCGGGACGTGCGATCTGAATGCCTCAAATGCAACCACCCTGGCATCGCAGATTACTGCTGCCACTGTTGGTCAGACCATATGTCTGGCGAGTGGCAATTACGGCACATTCGCTGGCACGAACAAGGCGATAACCATCAAGGCAGCGGCCGGTGCTACGGCAACCATGTTGTTTAACTTTACTACCGGCGACAACGGATTTACGCTTGATGGGCTGTCGGGAGCGGGCGGCACAATCCTGAACGGCGC
This sequence comes from uncultured Candidatus Saccharibacteria bacterium, assembly GCA_964536005.1. Classification (GTDB taxonomy): domain Bacteria; phylum Patescibacteriota; class Saccharimonadia; order Saccharimonadales; family JBPEXE01; genus CAZHXE01. Next base: position 15,103 of record CAZHXE010000001.1, on the reverse strand, counting down.
AAAGGACATAACCATCAAGAACACTGCTTTCACCACTTCGCTCACCATAGATGGGGTCACAAATTCCAATATTTTGCTTGATAGCAACACTCACATCAATATTAACTTCCCAAGTTCAGGATCTGGCACCTACGCCTGTGCAGACGTGCCAGCTGGCGCCATACATTTTCCATATTCTCAAGCAACACACTCCGGCGTAACCGTTAGGAACTCTCTTTTCAAAGGTGGACATAAGGACGGTATTCAGTCAGGTGTGGGTGTCAACATTATCAATAACGAATTCGATGATATCGCGGAGCATGGCGCGGTTTGCACGGGGTGGTGGGATACCTCTCCACACTCCGATCCAATCCAGCTCATCGGCGCGACTGGTTCAATCGTACGAGGTAACTATATTCACAATGTCGCCGACGGAATCGTTGCATACGATGGAGTGGATAACGTACTCATAGAAAACAACGTTGTAGACATCCAAAGTGGGCGATGGGGGATAGAGCTCTATTCCGACACGAATTCAATTGTCCGCTACAACACGCTGGTGTACCGCACCACCTGCGACTATGCGCCTTGTGGTCATATAATACTCAGCCGAAAGACGTCTGACCCGGTCGGTACTGGTACACAAGTGTATGACAACGTTGCCTACGTAGTGAGTCTGCAAAACAGCTCTACTGCCGCAGTTAATCGCAACAACATGTTGCGCTCGGGCGTGAGTGGACAAAATTTCAGCGGTGTGCCCGTGTTTGAAGGTGGGTCAAACCCAACCACTTGGGAAGGTTTTAAGCTTGCAGCAAATTCACCTGGCATAACTGGCGCCTCTGATGGCGGTCCAGTTGGTATTAGGCAGAGGTAAGCGTAAGTACGTGCCGACCGCCAATTTTATCGATTAGCTTTTGCCAAACTACACCAAGGGACGAAGACCTATATGGTACAAAGACCGCACACCGGAAGCCCGCTTTAGGGATCGCGCCGAGGGCAGGTTTAGCACCAAATGGACAAAAAGATACAAAACCCACAAAATCATTGACACCAAAGACCTAGGCCAGATAACACTACAAGAACCAGAAGTTTACGAAAACAAAGTCATCTGTCGCTATAGCAATGCGAAGGGATTCAACAATGCTCGTGGGATAGCGCTAGCACTTTCCAACAGATGTGTCTGTAATATATACTACTTTATGTAACACAATAAAGGGGTATAGCATGATATTGCGCCAGCGCAAAAAACACCTTAGCAAGAAGCTAAGTATTTTTACACTGGCTGCCTTGCTGTCATTTGGCAGTTTTGCAGTCTTATTTCCTAAGTCATCTAGAGCACTTAGCATTTGGGCGCCATCCGATACGCCAGCTGTTCTGAGCGACCCCGACACTAGCGGAGTAGAGCTAGGAACGAAGTTCAGAAGTTCTGTCGCCACAACCGTCACCGGCCTACGATTTTACAAGGGTACTGCTAACACCGGCACACACGTTGGCAACCTCTGGGACGCTGCCGGCAACAAACTTGCGACTGTCACATTTGGCAGTGAGTCGGCCAGCGGCTGGCAAGAAGCCAGCTTTGCAAGCCCAATCGGTATAGCCGCCGATACAACCTACGTAATTTCTTATTATGCGCCAAATGGCCATTACTCAGTCACCGAAGGATATTTTGCGTCAGCTCGCACTAATGGCACATTGACAGCCTTACAGAGCGGAACCGACGGCGGCAATGGTGTCTATAAATACGGCTCAAGCTCTGCTTTCCCAAATCAAAGCTATAACCAAAGCAACTATTGGGTAGATGTAGTAACGAGCAATTCGAGCGACACGTCGGCACCAACTGTGTCAGTTACAAGTCCAGCTAACAACGCCTCAGTGAGCGGCACCATAAACCTCGCAGCAAATGCCAGCGATAACGTTGGTGTTAGCAGTGTTCAATTTAAAGTTGATGGCAATAACGTGGGCTCCGCCGATACAACCAGCCCGTACTCGGTTGCCTGGAATAGTTCTCTTCTGCCAAATGGCGTTCATACTATCACAGCCATGGCCACAGATGCCGCTGGCAACACAGCAACGAGCTCACCAGTCGCCATATCAACCAATAACACAGCTCTCAGCACCTCGAGCGTTTGGCCAAACACTACAACGCCCGCAGTACTCAGCGACAGTGACACTGCCGCTGTTGAATTGGGTATGAAGTTTAGGAGCTCACAGGCAACAAGTGTGGTGGGGCTTAAGTTTTATAAGGGTACCGCCAATACCGGTACGCACGTAGGCAACCTGTGGGATAACGCAGGCAACAAGCTAGCAACAGTCACATTCACAAACGAAACAGCGAGTGGCTGGCAGACGGCAAATTTTGGATCACCGGTCGCGATTGCCGCCAACACAACCTACGTAGTTTCGTATCATGCACCAAAAGGCCGCTACTCCGTAAACGAAAGCTATTTTAGCAACAACACCGTTACGAGTGGCATTTTATCCGCGCTGGCTAACGGCGTCTCCGGTGGCAACGGTGTCTATAAATACGGTGCGAGTGGATTCCCAAGCCAAAGCTATAATGCCTCTAACTATTGGGTAGATATACTAGTAGCCGACACCTCTGACACGACCAAGCCGACAGTAACCGAAGTCATCCCAGGCAATAATGCTACCAATGTAGCCACCGACACAACCATCGCCGCGCTCATGAGCGAACCAATCGACGAGACTACGGTAACTACCGCCAATGTTACGCTTACTAATACCCAGACCCAGGCAGTGGTAACCTCGTCCATTAGCTACAACACCAGTACAAACGCGATAAATATTGTGCCACAAGCCGCCCTGGATGCCGGTACGAGCTACCAGGCAAGCCTCAGCACGGGCGTCAAAGACATCGCGGGCAACTCACTGGCAAGCGCTTACAGCTGGAACTTTACAACTGTGACTGGCCCTGCAACAGAGATAGACCCACTCTCGCAAGGCCACGATGGACCAATCTTGATCGTTACCGACAACGATAATCCGTTTAGCGCATATTACAGCGAAATTCTACGCGCCGAGGGCCTCAACTCATTCAAGACCGTTGAGCTTGCCGACGTCAACAGCGTGCTGCTTGGCCAATACGATGTCGTTTTACTCGGCGATATGGCGCTCAGCGACAATCAAGTGACGACACTTACCAATTACGTCAACAACGGTGGCAACCTCATTGCTATGCACCCAGACAAAAAACTTGCAAACTTGCTGGGTCTAACCGACCAAGCATCCGTCATGAGCGACGCTTACATGCAAGTAAATACCAGTCAAAGTCCCGGCAGTGGCATAGTGGGCGAGACCATGCAATATCATGGCAGCGCCGACAACTACACAGCCCAGATCGGCACCCAGACGGTTGCCACGCTATTCAGCAGCTCCACAGCCACTACAAATAATCCAGCTGTCACAATCCGCTCCGTTGGAGTCAACGGTGGACAAGCTGCAGCCTTTACTTACGACTTAGCGAAATCGATTGTTTACACACACCAGGGTAATCCCGCTTGGTCAGGCGACGAGCGCGACGGCAGCGCGCCAATCCGACCGAATGACTTGTTCTACGGTGCTAAAGTGGGCGACGTGCAACCAGATTACGTTAACCTCAATAAGGTAATGATCCCACAAGCCGATGAGCAGCAGCGCCTGCTGGCTAACATCATCGCCGATGTAAACGAGGATAGCAAGCCGCTACCAAAACTCGCGTACTTCCCGTACAACAAAAAGGCGGTCGTTGTCATGGTAGCCGACGACCATGCTACCGCCACTGGTACAGTTAGCGCGCTCAATCACCAACTGGCCGAGAGCACTCCAGGCTGCGTTGTAGAGGATTGGGAGTGTATTCGCTCAACCTCTCTCATTTACACCAGCACGCCTGTAGCCGACACTCAGGCATTAGGATACTACAACCAAGGCTTTGACTTCGGCGTACATGCGAGCACAGGCTGCAACGATTGGACGCCAACATCACTCGCCAATGCATACGCAAGCGAGCTGGCCGACTTCCAAGCCAAATACACCAGCTTGCCAGCACAGCACGTAAACCGAATTCATTGTATCGCCTGGAGCACCTACGCAGAGGGGGCTAAGATTGGCGCGGCTGTTGGCCTCAGGCAGGATCTCAATTACTACTACTGGCCAGGCAGTTGGGTGCAAAACCGACCGGGCTTTATGACCGGGTCGGGTATGAATATGCGCTATGCCGATCTCGACGGAAAGCTCATCGACACCTATCAGTTGCCTTCACACCTCGTTAATGAGAGCGGGCAGACCTTCCCGCAAAACATTAACGTACTGCTCGATCGGGCTTTGGGCAGTGAAGGCTACTACGGCGCGTTTGGTACGCACTACGATTACTCCGACCAGTTCGACCGCCAGCTGGTCGCATCGGCAAAGGCGAGGGGAGTACCGCTTGTTTCTGGCCAACAAATGCTCGACTGGACAGATGCTCGCAACAATTCATACTTTACAAACTCGTCATGGAATGGCTCAGAGTTTAGCTTCAGCGCTACGGTCGACGCGAAAGCCCGATCAATGATGCGTGGCCTCATGCCACTTTCTAGTAAAAACGGTGTGCTATTAAGCCTTGCAAAAGATGGCCAGAACGTTAGCTTTACGACCGAGACAATTAAAGGCGTGTCCTACGCAGTGTTCACTACTACCAGCGGCACATATACTGCCAGTTATGGTCAAGACACTACAGCGCCAATTGTCACCAGTGCCAGCCCAACAAATAATGCTACGGGCGTGAATGTACAAACGAATGTTGAAGTGAGCTTTAGTGAACCGCTGGATTCGGCCACAGCCAACAATGCCAATGTTCAGCTGCTCGATGGTCAAACACCGGTTGCAGCCACCATTAGCTACGCGCCAGCTAACAATACAATAGTCATAGATCCTAGTAGCGCTTTGACTCCAAACAAAACCTACTCTGTGTCAATTGCAACATCCGTGACAGATGCCAACGGAGTAGCACTTGCCATTCCATACACCAGCCAATTCACGGCTGGTGTGACGACATACTCTTTCTGGGCACCAAGTCCGCAGACAGTCTCGACCATCACCGATGCCGATGTTGAGCTAGGCATAAAGTTCACCAGTAGCCAAAATGGCGCAATCAGCCAAATTCACTACTACCGTGGTGCCAGTGATGGTTTAACGTCGCACACAATGACCCTCTGGGATAGTAACGGTGTTGCCCTTGGCACAGCCACAACAGCCAACGAAACAGCCAGTGGCTGGCAGACCGCCACGTTCGCGAGTCCTATAAACATCACAGCGGGAGCCACATATACAGCCTCGTACCGTTCACCAACGGGCTTGTACAGCTTCACGAGCGCTGGACTGGCCAACCCAATCGCCAACGGTCCGCTTTCGACGCTCGTTTCTGGCGGCGTCTACCGCTACGGTGGAGGATTCCCAACCTCATCGTTCAACAATACCAACTATTGGATCGACGTCACGCTCCAATAGTGGTCTGGTAGGCATGCAAAAGCCGTCGCACACACCTAGCAGCGGCGGCTTTTTTGTTATCATATTTTGCTGGCAATATTGAGGCGTGTCACGGCTTGGTTAGGTTACATGCAGCCGTGCTGATATTTGCATAGATTAGTAGCGGGCAAACGAAGGCCTTTTTACGCTGCGCATCATCTACGGATAGAGTGGAAATTATTCAGCCTGAGCTCGATATGCTGTCCACATAGAATCAATAAAGGTGTCCCCGTAGCTTCCGCCATCGCGGTTGCTGCCATGATTGCCCGTGTAGTTACGTGAAGGCGAGCGCCCCAAGCTATTCCAGTCATCGGGTGACGCCCATGCGCCAAATCCTACCCATCGATCTGCAAAATCGTGATACGGCTGATAGTTCCAAACCGCCTTTGCGCCTGGCAACAACCTGGTGGCCAATGAGGCTCCCTTCATGCCCTGAGAAGTGCAGCAGTCCTGGTAGCTTTCGCCAGGCGCCTCACCGCCGTCGATCATGCCGATAGGATCCCTGCAATCGCGCGGTCCGCTATCGATGCTCTGTTGAGTTTCATATTCGCCATTGCCGCATGGCTTGCCCCAGAGTACCGGCGCATAACCTGCAGCCTGCATAGCGGCAACCGTTTTGCTGTTAGTGGTCGTATAAGCATGGCCATCGTCGCCGTACGAAGCATAGGTTGCATTCTTTATCTCATTCTTCATCGTCGTGTCGTTGAGGAGCGTGGCCGCATACACAGCAGGCAGTTTTCTGCCGAGCATATGCCCGCCATCCGACACCCACGTCACGCCGCCAGCATGCATGCCATAAATATCGATGCCTGCTTGCACATAGTTGATTACCGCTGGCATCTTTGCGGTGAGCGAGTCGTTCAACAGTAGCCTTAGAGCAACAATATCTGCATCGCGAGCGATTTCCGAGCCATACTCGGACACATCGTCGTTATTGGGGTTGTCAGTAAACGCAAAGTTTTCTGAAGCGTGCATGTAGCGGCCCGTCCACACAGTTATATAGTCGAGCTGCACACGCTGGTACCGCCTCGCAGCACGTGTAAGCGTTGGCGCACCTGCCGTTGGTGCAAACGAAGGCAAAATATTTGTTTGCAATTGAGTGGTTGTATACAGCGGCTTGTTTGCGCCAAAGAAAGGTGGCCGGAATACTGTCGCGCCGTTATTCGCAGGCACGCTGCCAAGCACAGTCAAAACTGCAGCTGTCGTGAGGCAAGGATAATGATTGGCTCCGTCATTGCCGCATGTTCCACTTCTTGAAACACCCTTAAGGATCGACGTGTTTGGCGATGCAGTGTAGGGAAGTGCAGGAACCCTTGTTGCGCTGTAATTTTCTAGTCTGCTATCAAGTCCTTGGTTGTTTGGCGAGCTCGGGTTGGCTTCCCACCCGTTGCGACCAGAACTAAAGTTGGGGCTGATCGCAGTAACAACCACCGGTCCAAGCACCCACCAATCGCCATTTGCAAATTGCCCAACTTCATATGCTTTGTCGAACGTCCACGTTACACCGTACTGCGTCACTGTACTAGCCATTTGTGTACCTGGTGTATCTACCGAGCTAAATTCCAAATAGCTGCCGCCCGATGCCAGTGGGTCACTAGCCACCGTGGTGCCACTCCCATTGCCAGCTGTTTCAGCCTCAGTCGCTTTAGCATTTGGCTTTATCGCTGCAAAGGAACCTATAAGCATAACTAACCCAATTGCAGCAAAGATGCCCGCAAAAAACAGAGGTGCCGAACGACGTTGTATGAGTCGTGAAAACGTAGATCCAGCGTTATTTAATATCGCCATCAACAGCTCGCTTCGGACTGAGCCACGGTTAATCTGAGTGTAAGCTTATAAATGCTCATGCTGAGCTTAGTTTAGCAGTATTTAACTCTCTATGTGAACTTTTACGCCAACCCTCCACGCATTTATAGCGATACGGAAGTTAAGGCAAGCTCGTAACACCTGTATAATACATGTTATGAACGAAATCCTATGCCCCCACTGCCAAAAGGCCTTTAAGATCGACGAAGCAGGCTACGCTGATATTCTCAAGCAAGTGCGTGACCACCAGTTTGCCGCTGAGCTACAAGAGCGGCTAGAGTTGGCCGAAAAGTCCAAAGAGGACGCGGTCAAGCTCGCCGAGGAAAAGACCAAGAGCGAGTTGCGCACCGAGTTTGTGCAGCTGCAAAAACAATTGGTAGAGCTCAAGGCCGAAAAAGACGCCGAGATCACAAAGTTGCAGGCCAAGGTCGAGTCATCGGAAACCGAGAAAAAGCTCGCTTTGGTCGAAGCCGTCAACCAGCTAGAAAAAGAACGCGATAGTCTAGCAAACGACCTAAAGACCAAAGAGAGCGAGGCTAAGCTACTCGAGTCGGCGCTAAAAGAAAAGTACGAAGGCGAGCTTAAAACCAAAGACGAGATGATCGCCTACTACAAAGACATGAAGGCCAAGCTCTCGACCAAGATGGTAGGGGAGTCACTGGAGCAACACTGCGAAATTGAGTTCAACAAGCTACGCGCCACTGCCTTCCCGCACGCCTACTTCGAAAAAGACAACGACGCCAGCGACGGCACTAAAGGCGACTACATTTACCGCGAAGCCGACGAACACGGCAACGAAATCATCTCGATCATGTTTGAGATGAAAAACGAAAACGACGAAACCGCCACCAAAAAGCGCAACGAAGATTTCCTCGCCAAACTAGACAGCGACCGTACAAAAAAGGGCTGCGAGTACGCCGTGCTAGTGTCGTTGCTTGAGCCCGAAAATGAGCTCTACAACACAGGCATCGTCGACGTATCTCACAGACACCCAAAGACGTATGTAATCCGTCCTCAATTCTTTATTCCTATGATTACCACACTGCGTAACGCTGCGCTTAATTCTATGCAGTACAAGACAGAGTTAGCGGTTATACGGTCACAAAATATTGACGTTACTAACTTTGAAACACAGCTAAATGATTTTCGGGACTCGTTCGGCAAAAGCTATCGATTGGCTTCTGAGAGGTTTCAAGACGCAGTTGCAAACATAGACAAATCTATCGCACAACTGCAAAAGACGAAAGAAAATTTGCTTAAATCCGAAGATCATTACCGCATCGCCAACAACAAGGCAGACGACTTAACCGTTAAAAAATTGACTCGCGGCAACCTTACTATGAAGGCTAAGTTTGATGATTTAGAGTCCAACCAAGCAACAAAATAGAGCCAAGTTGATTCTTATGTCTACAGAGACTACTATGATTGTAGTTATGCGGGAGACAACAAAAATGAAAAATATAGCCTGGTGGCAATACGGTCTAATGATAGGGTTATTTGCAACACTAATCGATATACCCATCGATCTAATGTTTGACAAGGCCGTGACATTCTCGAGTGTTGCATCTTTTTTTAGCGCAACGGCAATTGGTTCATCAATTGGCGCGGCTATCGTTCAACGGCACAAATCGGATCGTAAGTAAAAAGCTTCCCAAGTCCAAAACAAGAATCGCTCGAAAATTGCTAGCAAAACAGCATCGGCAGAACAACTCTGAGACGATGCACTACGACACAAAAACCTGCTACAATGCCCCTTATGAACTTACTCCTAACCAGCGGCGGGCTAACCACGCCAACTCTTGTTGCTGAACTTCGCTCAATGCTCGACAAACCAACCACCGAGCTAAATTTGGTAGTCATTCCAACCGCACACAACCCAGACTCAGAAGACAAATCATGGGTACTTGAAGAAGTACTCTTACTTCCGCATCAAATGGGCTGGAAAACATTTAAAATCATCGACTTAGCAGCAGTTAGTAGCCTTGAAAAGCATTTATGGTGGTCGCAGCTTGAAGAAGCCGACGTCATTCTGGTTGGCGGAGGCAGTGTCTTTTACTTAAGCTACTGGATGCAACAAGCTGGACTGTTTGAGGTGCTGCCTGAATGGCTCAAATCTAAAACCTACGTAGGCATAAGTGCCGGTAGCCAGATACTTGGGACCGACCTTTATGCATCTGTAGAAGTTATGGAGCGAGAAGGCCACTTCAACGACGAAGATTATGACGAAATCGGGCCCAAAGGGCAGTCTTCAAGCAAAACCCTGCAACTGGTAGATTTTACCTTCCGCCCGCACCTGAATTCACCACTATTCCCAAAGATACGCGAACCCTATCTGCAGCAAGTGGCCAAAACACTTGATCATCCGATGTATGCATTGGATGATTCTTGCGCAATTTGCGTGACAGATGATGGCATGCGTGTGGTTGGAGATGGGGAGTGGCTGCTACTACAATAAGCGCCTCTTCAATAGTTAAAGCATGCATAGCGGTGAGGTTATAGCTTGAAATTCAGGCCGAGTATTCTCGTCGCTCAACTTGTGACTCAAGACCCCGCGTGAGATAATGCTTATACTTTAAATAGGAGATCGCATGCTATAATCATGTCGACTAAACTTTCGGATAATGGCAATGAGTGCACTTTTGCTACTGACACAAGCTTTGAGTCCAGCACTCTATACTAGACCGGCATCGGCCGACCCGGTGTATCCGGAGCTCATCACGCAAAATGATGCAGGTCAACAAGCCAACGGCTCGATAAATGGAGTTGTGGCGGTGTCAGATAATGGACGGTATGTTGCTTATAGTAGCTTAGCGAGCAACCTTGACGACCGCCATACGATACCCTCTATCGGTGACGCATATGTATATGTAAGAGACCGAGTTGCTGCAACCACTCGACTTGTGAGTCAAGGAACAGGCACAACAGCATTGCGTTTTACTGAAATACTAGATATCAGCGGTGATGGCCAATACGTTTTCTTCATGCTCAACAGAGATTATGAAGGACGTGTGGCAGGTATTTATCGATATGCGGTGGGCACTGAAGAAATAGAGCTCATTACAACTAATGCCGCTAACTATGGCTCCAGCTCTTACAATGGCAACTTTCTTGTAGTTGCTGCGGACGACGGCAATACTCGCGATGTAGTACGGATTGATATTTCAAGCGGAGATCGCATTACCATCGCCGATGGCCCATCTTACCCATTTGGGCAAATTTCTTCTGACGGAAACCAAATTTTGTACGTAGACAGTATGGCGGCCCTAAGGCTATACACCGTTAATTCGCAAAGTTCTCAGTTGCTATATCAAGGCACGGTCACCAATCCTTCTCCTCCAGGCCCAATAGCAATTTCAAAGAATCAGCAGTACGCCTTCTTTAATTCTTCTGACACAGGGGTTACTTCTGAGACCATACCGGAATGCTACCCTCAGAGTTGCGCATACCGAGTTAATATTTCTAACGGAGAAATCAAAGCTATCAAGGCCTCGTACGGTGGTGAAATGATCCATCCACGTTTTGATGGCTATGGATTAGTCTCGGGAGACGGCAATGTTGTAGTGGTAAATGACGAAGTCGACGGTCAGCCCATTGGCTCGCGCGTTGAAACAGGCATGCTCTACATTAATGTCGAATCAGGTGAGTCTTACCCTGTCGGGTATGGCCCAAATTGGGAGGTACCAACACCTCTGTACACACAGGCGGTAGCTAGCCTCAGCGCAGATACATCTGAAGTTTTCTACTATACTTCCGCCAGTAACAGCGGCTTGACTCCCAATTGCTCCAACGAAAGCCAGCCTGAACAGTTCTTCTTCTGCAGCGACATATTTGTTACCTCAACGGCAAAAAACCCAAATAGTACTGGCGGCACAACCACGCTTCCTGCCAGCGCAGACAACCATGTCCGCAGCGGCCAAGACCATCGCAACTACGGCGCGCTCGAATATATGCGCCTGCAAGCCAGTGGCGACAATCGCTCGCTAATAAAGTTCGATGAAAATGCTATCGAGGCTGCAATTGGCAACGGCACGCTAACCTCAGCCACGCTGCAACTCACGATTGTAGATAACGGCAACAACTGGGGTGCTACCGGCCGAGACATCAGCCTGCATCGTTTGCTAAAAGATTGGACAGAAGGTAATGGCGACGAGAACAATCGAGGCAACGGTAACGGCTCAACATGGGCCTGTGCTGTCGACAGCATAATCGAAAACCAATCTAAAAACTGTAGCGGCATCACTGAATGGACCATGGGTCAGCCCAATAATCCGGCTGTTCACCCATGGCAAGAGGCTGCAACCGACAACTATACAATCACCAACGGCCTAAGTGGCACAATCGAGTTAGATGTAACGAGCGACGTGCAGGCCTTCATTGACGGTGATCATATGAATTATGGTTGGCTCATTAAACGTGCGAACGAGAGCCAAAACGGCATGGTAAGCTTTGGTACGAAAGAAAGCGCTACGGCACCAGAACTTGTGCTAACGTTTGAGTAGACTTTCCAAAAGCAAAAACCTACATAAGACCAAATACCCGGCGTTCAAGTCGGGTATTTGGTTTTCTGGTGTTCAAAGTGAATTCTTCATCGATGGTTTTCAGAAGTTTTCATTATCGCTGCGTTCATATAGTTCGCCTGCCGAGCCACCTAGCCACAAGCCCCATGCCAGCAGCACTCAAGCCAATCAGAAGACCCATCATTATGCCGCCTGCCCGGTCATCGCTCTCTTGCGTGAATATAAATGCGATACCGAGGATATCGAAGCCAATCATGGCCAATGCGCACAGCTGGATCGTTTGCAAAGCTTTCTGCGCTTCGGTCGATGCAAGCCTATTCTGCCCAATATACCCGAGTATTTTGTATATGTTATACAGTGCAAGGTATACCGAAATTGACGCGATGTAGGCGAACGCCAGGAACGGATCTTTAAGATACACCTCCCAGAACGTAGCATGAGCGTTACGCCCTTCTGAGTGGGGCACATAGAGCATGAATCCGAGTATGCCAATACCTAGAACTACTATAAGAAGCTGCAAAAGGCGCAAAACAGTTTTTCTCATGTGACGTATTGTAGAGCAATATTTATTGTTTATCAATATATATTTGTTGATAAACCTAATCTAAAATCGTCAAGCCCAAGAACTCCTCAACTGCATATTTCACAACACCTAATTATGACACAGCCATTGCACTTTGAATCCTCATAACGTATATTGCACAATGTATAAAAGATTTTTCAAGCTAAGCATGGGCTTGGCGCGGCAGGTAAGTCTTATGATACTAACTGGTCATGCAATTCAAAATGCTGTTAACGATGGCAAGATAACCATCGCGCCATTCAAGCCCGACCTCATGAACCCCAACAGTTATAACTATCGTCTTGGCAAAACTATCCTTGAATTTACCGACGACATAATTGACCCAAAAAAATCATCCCATACCAAAGAAGTTGTCATCCCTAGCAAGGGCTACGTCCTGCAGCCTAATCGCCTCTACCTCGGCTCAACCTACGAAAAAATTGGCAGCAGTCACTTTGTACCGAGCCTGATAGGCCGATCGTCACTTGGTCGCCTTGGGCTATTCTTACAAATCACAGCCGATCTTGGCCATCTTGGCACGCAACATTGCTGGACGCTCGAACTTAAGTGCGTTCAGCCCCTAAGGGTCTATCCGTTGATGCGCATAGGACAAGTATCGTTTTGGCAACCGAGCGGCCACAATTTGTTGGAAGCGACCTATCTGGAAAAACAGGGCAACTACGCTCAGTACTCCGAGCCGCAGACATCTGACCCGAATAAATTCAAATAACATAAGGAGAGCGGCATGATCCTTACAGGGCCCAAAATACAACAGGAAGTTAAAGCGGGTACGATCAGTATCACACCTTTCAATACCGACCAAATCAATCCTAATTCTTATGATTTTCGACTCGGCGACACATTGCTGGTTTATAAACAAGAGACTTTAGATACGAGAGCCATAAACGAGACCGAAGAAATTAAAATCCCCGCCAAGTCGGGACTTGTTTTGCAGCCAAACAAACTATACCTAGGTCATAGCGTAGAGCATGTTGCAACCGACTGTTTTGTGCCCATAATAAGAGGGAAGTCATCGACTGGGCGCGTAGGATTATTTGTGCACATTACCGCCGATCTTATTGATATAGGCTACAAAGGTCAATACACTCTGATGATGCACGCGACCCAACCTGTCATTGTGTATCCAAACATGCGCATTGGCCAAGTTACATTCTGGCAAGTTGACGGCGATATCGCGCTCTATGACGGAAAATACCAAAATGGCGCGGGACCACAGGCGTCTGAGGTATACAATGACTTCGTTTTATGAGAATCCTGACTGGTATTGATGTACCGTTCGACCCATTTGGGGGTAGTACATATATCTGTGACGATTGGTACGCAAATTTGCCAGCAGAGCATGAATACCTGTTTCTAACAATGCCGCCCAGTCTGAAAAAACACTGGTGGCACATGAGCAATGTTCGCATGCTTCGCACCGAAAAAGTCCGTGATCCAGCTTTGTATGTGCAATATTTAAACGACCTTGGCCAAGAAATTCGTCAAATTATTGCAGACTTTAAACCAGATATTATCCATTTGCAACACCTGAATTACGGCTTGTCGCGCGCCTTTGTTGACGCAGCGCCAGAGACCCCTAAACTCGGCATCTGTCATGGCACTGACACGCAAATAGCCACGACCAGTGACTTTTTTTTGCAAAACCTCATTCACATCTGCGACGCAGCGGACATGCTCGTTTTTCCAGCTCAACAGATGGCCGATGACTTCTTTGCGGTCTATGGTAAGCCCAAGACACATCAGATTTGTCCGCACGGTGTACCAGAATCTATTTTTGCTGCGCATTCCATCCACACGCCCGGAAAAACCCTCAAATTTCTATATGCTGGCAGGCTTAACAGCTACAAAGGGGCGGATATTGCCATAGAGGCACTAGGCTTAACTTCTGTAAGCGCCACTTTAGACATCTTTGGTCGAGAAGACGAGGTCGGTTTTACTGACCGCTTGCGTTCGCTCATCGCACAGTACGACCTTGAGAATGCCGTATCCCTCAATCCCCAAATTGAACGTTCAGAACTATTGGAGCGCTTCGCCGACTACGACGCCATTTTGATCCCTTCACGCGAGCTTGAGGCGTTTTCGCTGACTGCAGTTGAGGCACAGGCTCGCGGGCTGCCAGTAGTTTATGGTAACGGGGGCGGCATTACGTCTGTTGTGGGTGCAAGCGGTCTGGTTATTGAAGATAACCAGCCGCGAACGCTTGCTAAAATTATGGAGCAAATAAACTACGATCCGAGCATCCTCAGTTCGTATCGTAAGCTTGGCTATAAGAATGCCGCTCGTTACACCATAGGCACGCAAATTGACAGTCTGCTAAAAATAAGTCAGGATATCATCGATATGCATACATCTGGAGTAGAGGAATGACACCTCAAGAACAAGCTAGGGCTCGGTTTGAGAGCCTATGGGTAGCAGGCCAAGAACAGCTAGCAAGAGTGGAAATTGAGCCCGCACAGATGCGCGACGGTACGACCGACCCAGCTGATTTTTGTATTTCAACTATTGCTCGCCTTATCAACCAACCTAATGGCCGTGAAATCATTAATCATCTACGCGCAAAGCTCAAAGCACTGGAAGCAGCACTTGAAGGACAGTTCATGTACCCAGATGAGTCGCTGCACGTATCCCTGATAGGGGCAACCCCACGCCAAGCAAGCCCGGTATTCTCTGCCAAACGGATTGTAGCCGGGCTTGTTTCCCTGACACATGCTGCAGC